>NZ_JADEWM010000012.1:0-41666 GCF_015207615.1 Cyanobium sp. LEGE 06113
AAACTTCTCTTCAGGTGGTGGTGATCGCCGCCGTTCGGGTGGATTTGAAAAAGACCGGGGTGAGCGCCCTGCCTACACCAGGCCAGGTAGCGAGTACAACAAGCCCGACAGGGATGGCGGGAAGTTGCACGGCATCGAGCAGCTCTGGGACCAGGCCGGCCGCAGCCTGCTGGCCGAGCCCCTGCGCTGGTGCCGCTACGCCGATCGCGGTCAGTTCTGGGATGCCTGGGACCTGGCCCCCGACCACGCCGACCATCCCCTTCCGTGGCCATGGCAGGGAGCACCCGTGTGGCGCGAGCGGGGGCCGCTCTGCGCCAGCTTCGTGTGGCGGGGCCGTTTCGGCCGCAGCCGGGTGCGGCTGGAGGGGCGGCTTCTCGCCGCCACCCCCTGGCTCGAGCTGACATTGAGCATCGACTGGCACCAGCGCCATGAGCTGCTGCGGCTGGAGCTGCCCCTGGCGGAGCCGGCCCAGCGCTGGGCGGCCGATACGTCCGGTGGGGTGCTGGAGCGTCCGGCCGTGGCCGTGACCGCCCGCGAGCAGGCCCGCTGGGAAGTGGCCGCGATCAGCTGGCTGGCCTCCGCTGGCCGGGATGGCGGCCTGGCGGTGCTGCTGGACGGGCCCCAGGGGGTGTCCTGTGATGCCGGGCGGCTTGGCGTGTCCCTGCTGCGGGCTCCCACCTGGCCCGACCCCGGCGCCGACAACGGCCGCCGCCGCCAGCGGCTGGCCCTGATGGCCGCGGCTCCCACCTGGGCCCAGGCCGCCATCCCCGACCACGCCCAGGTGTTCCGCGAGCCCCTCTGGCTGGGGCGCGCTGCGTCAGCGGGGGATCGGCGGGCGGCCCCCCTGGATGGTTTGCCCCCCCTGGCCGAGGGGCTGGCCCTGCTGGGGCTGTGGCCCAGCCGTGAGACCAGCAAGGGGACGCCAGCCCAGGCCGTGATCGCCGTGGCCAACCAGTCGGCCTGCCGGCGCCGGCTCGAGCTGGGTCGCGGCTGGACCGTGCTGGCGAGGGTCAATGGACTTGAGGAGACCGTTGCAGCGGGCCAGGACCGCGAGCTTCAGCCCTGGCAGCTCGGGTTCTGGCGCCTGAGCCGCAACGACTGAGCCCAAGCCCCAGTGGACGGCTCAGTCCTCGTGGTCGTCGAAGGGATCGGTGAGCTGGCGGGAGGGCGGCCCAAACGCCATGTAGACACCGAAGCCGGTGAGCCCGAGCAGCACGGCCAGCACGGCCAGGGCGACGGAGAGGGCAGGGGAGCCGCTGGTGCTGGGATCCATGGGGGAGGGCAGGGGGGCTGGCGAACGGCAGGGAGGGCCCCAACGATCCGTCACATCTCTCGAAAGCCTGGCGCGCAAGGCCTTCGAGAGCCCTAGAGTAACGACCCCGACACCTCAGGCGAGAGGCCCAAGCAGCCATGGCTCAACGCACCCCTCTCGGAGATCTGCTGCGTCCACTGAACTCCGAATACGGCAAGGTTGTGCCCGGTTGGGGCACCACCCCGGTGATGGGCATCTTCATGGCCCTGTTTCTGGTCTTCCTGCTGGTGATCCTGCAGCTGTACAACCAGTCGCTGCTGCTCGAAGGCATCAACGTGAACTGGAATGGTGCAGGCTGAGCCTGACCCCAGCAGGTCCCTGCGATGAACATCTTCGGAATCGGCCTCCCCGAGATGGCGGTCATCGCCGCCATCGGTCTGCTGGTGTTCGGCCCCAAGCGTCTGCCTGAGCTGGGCCGCACCCTGGGCCGCACGCTCAAGGGCTTTCAGTCGGCCTCCTCCGGGTTTGAGCAGGAGTTCCGCACCGCCATCAACAGCTTCGAGGCCAGCGCTTCAGAGGCTCCATCTGCTGCAACCCCGGCTTCTCCTGCCCAGCTCTCGGCACCGGCAGCAAGCGCAGAGTCAGACTCTGCTCAGCACAACACACCTGAGCCCCAGACCCCTGAACCCGGCAATGCGCCAGGGCCAGGCGGGATCTGATCGCAGCCGCCGGCCTGAGGCTAGGGTCGCCAGCCTTCCTCCAGCGCCATCCTTGCCCGTCGAGCCAGCCACCAGCAGCCCGTCCCTGCAGCTGGTGGTGGGGCTGGGGAACCCCGGCTCCCGCTACGCAGGCACCCGTCACAACGTGGGTTTCATGGCCCTGGAACGTCTGGCCGCGGCAACGGGTGTGACCTTCCGCCACCAGGGCAAACTCCATGGTCTGCTGGCGGATCTGGGCCAGGGGGATCGCCGCCTGCGACTACTGATGCCCCAGACCTTCATGAACGAGAGCGGCCGCTCCATTCGGGCCGCCCTCGGCTGGTTCTCCCTGGAGCCCGCCCAGCTGCTCGTGCTCGTGGATGACATGGACCTGCCCCTGGGCCGGTTGCGCCTGCGCGCCAGCGGCAGCGCCGGTGGCCACAACGGCCTGCGCAGCACCATCAGCCACCTCGGCAGTCAGGACTTTCCGCGCCTGCGCATCGGCATCGGTGCTCCGGCTGACACGCCAGCCGAGCGTCGGGCCCGCACTCTGGGTCATGTGCTCGGGCGCTTCTCTCCTGCAGAGCAGCCCTGCCTTGAGGACGTGCTCAGCGAGGTGGAGGCGGGCATCGGCCTGATCCAGCGCCTGGGGCTGGAACGGGCTGGTAATCGTTTGAACAGTTTTCAGCCCCAGCACCCCCCAGCCTGAGCGGATGGCCTCTCTGCCCCTCACCACGGCCCAGTTGCGGGTGCTGCACCAGAGCTTCAGCCATCGACGGCTGGAGGGGGAGGTGAGCGCCGGTGGCTTCCACTGGACCTTCAGCTGGGCCTTCGACCGGGGTGAACTGCAGGTGGAGCCCTCCCTGGGCCGGGCGCTGATCCAGGACGCCCTGCTGCGCTTCCTGCTCAAGGCCGACTACCAGCTCGAACCCGGCGGCGATTACGCCTTCACCGTGCGCGCCCGCTTCTAGGCGGGCCAGTGGCGCAGCAGCGGCACGTCATCCCGGCTGAGCGGGCGCCCGAGCCAGCGCTCCAGCAGCAACTGGGCCACCACGTCGTCCAGATCCCGGGGGGGCAGGCGCAGTCCCGGGGGCAGCAGCCGGCGCCAGCTGCCGGCCCCCTCCAGTTCCCAGAAGCGACTGCGGGCCGCCAGGGTGGTGCCCCGCTCATCCACGGGATGGGGATCGAGCCCGCAGCCCTGCAACTGGGCGGGCCAGGGGCCACTGCCGGTGCCGTTGCCGAGCACCACCTGGGTGAGGCCTCGCTGGGATTGCCAGTGCCGCAGCAGGGCCAACGCCTCCGCCGGCGCCAGAATCGCGGCCTGCACCAGCACCGACGCCCTGGAATCGGCCAGCACCAGCCCGCACTTGCTGCGCCCGGGATCGAGCCCCGCCAGCAGCGACGCCCCCCTCACGGGCGGCCGGCCCCTCTGTTGCCCGAAATCCTCAGTTCCACGGAGATCGGGTCGGGGGTGTCGGCGTCGCGCAGTGCCACCGCCTCGAGTTGCACCACCGCGTCGCTTGGGCGCTCCGCCAGCCGTTGGGTGAGCTGGTTGAAGCTGGCGGCATCGAACTGCAGTCCATCCTCCATCGTGCCCTGGCGCTGGGCCTGGGCATAGGCAGCCGCCAGCAGCAGGTTGAGCCGGCGGGCCAGCTGGTCGGGGCTGCGCAGGCCGGCCTCGATCGTGGTGCGGGCCATCACCTCACCGGCGGCCACCACCCGCCGATTCGGACGCAGGTCGGGGAAGGCCAGCACCTGTCTCTCGCCGCGCAGCACGTTGGCGGCCGAGAGGATGCTCACCACCCAGGTGCCGGGTCGAGCCAGCAGCCCCTCCAGACGGCTGATGTCGTTGCTGGGCACCAGCAGGATCTGCCGATCGACCGCCTCCCCCGGCAGCACGCGCCGGAAGGCATTGAGGTTGGCCTGCTGCAGCAACGCCGTGATCACCTCCTGGGCCTGGCCGGGGTTCTCCAGCTTCACCTTGGCGCTGGCCAGGGACTGGCCGGTGGTGATCACCACGTCGCCGCGCCGCAGGGCGATCAGGTTGTTTTCGAGCTCACGCAGCTCCTGGGCCCCTGCTGCGATCCGCTCCCGCACTGCGGCCAGTTCAGCCTCGGTGCGCTGGATTTCAGCGTCCCGGCCCCGCACCACCTCGCTGAGGCGAGCGCGTTGACCCTCCAGGCTCCGGTTCTGTTGTTCGAGCGCCACCTTGTCGCGCTCCAGCCTGGCCCGCTGGGCCTGCAGGGGGGCCAACTCCTTGCGCAGGGCGGCGCTGCGCCGCTCGGCCTGGGCCAGCTCCTGCTGCACCTTGCGCTGGCCGGCCTGAGCCCTGGCCACCTCCGCCTGGCTGGTGCTGAGGCGCTGGCGACTGGCCTCGAGCTGGCTGCGGGTGCCACTGAGCCGCTCCTCCAGCTGGTCGAGCTCGAACAGTCCCGTGCGCAGGCGCTCACTCACCAGCAGCATCAGCCCGAGGGACATGGCACTGATCAGGCTGCCTGTCAGCACCGTGATCAGCACGGCGGTGCGCCGCGGCCGCAGCTTGAACAGACTCAGCCTGGCCTTGCCGACCCGGCTGCCCAGGCGGTCGCCCAGGGTGGAGAGCACGCCGCCGAGAACCAGCAGCGCCAGGATCAGCAGCCAGCCCGACACAGGTGTCCTCGTATGGAGCCAGTATCCCGCCTTGGCCGCTGGGCTTCAGGCCGATGTCAGCTGAAGCGCTTGGCCAGGGCGATCGGATCGAACACGGTGATCTTCTTGCGGTCGATCTGAACCAGCCCTTCGTTGCGCAGGTCTCCCAACAGGCGGGTGATCGTCACCCGGGTGGAGCCAATGGCCTCGGCGATGGCCTGGTGGGAGAGACGCAGGTCGATGGTGATGCCCTCCGAACCCGGCACGCCGAAGTCGCGGCAGAGCACCAGCAGAAAGCTCACGAGCCGCGAACTCATGTCGCGGTGCGTGAGGGTCTCGATCATGGTTTCGGTCTGCAGGATCCGTGAGGAGAGCCCCTGCAGCAGCAGCAGGCCCACGCTGGCGTCCTGTTCGATCGCCTTGCGCACAGAGGTGGCCGGTGCGCTCAGAAGCTCCACGCGGGTGAAGGCGATCGCGTGGTAGAAGCGGTCTGAGCGCTGGCCAGTGAGCAGGGAGAGCACCCCGAACAGGCTGTTTTCCCGCAGCAGCGCCACGGTGATCTCCTCTCCGGATTCGTACACCCGCGAGAGGCGAACGGCTCCGCGCCGCAGCAGATAGACCCGCTCGGCCGGATCCCCCGGGAAGAAGATCGTCTTGCTGCGCTCGATCGCCTCGACGCTGCTGCCTCCCAAGGCCCGGATCACCTCCAGCAGGGTCTGGTGGCCCTGGCCGGCGGCCCCCATGCCGCCCACCACCCCTGGTGCACCGCTGCTGGGTGTGTTGGCCGTACGGCTGAACCCGCGTGTGGCGCCAACCATGGCTGGGTCAGGCATATGGGCGGACCCTATAGATGCGATGGGGGCCCTCATGTAGCAACAGGCACCTTTTGGGGGCCGGTGAGTCCGGGCGCACCGGCGTGCGTGTGGGTGGACCCACCACAGGTGGTGGTTGTGCCGAGCGCTACGCCACGCGACCGCTACATTCAGTCCTGCGTCGCTGCAGGGTCCATGGCCGCCAGTCTCTCGAGCAGCCCCGGTTCCGGAGTCCGGCTCGAGGTGGTGGGTTCCGCGCCTGCCGAGGCCGCTGTGCACACGGCCCATCGGCCCGTGGCTCCTGTGGCTCTGCCTGCTGCGGCCCTTCCGGCGACTGTGCGTCCGCGGCGCCGGCTGGCCCAGCCGGAGGGCATGCTCCAGGTCCACACCGCCCCGTTCCGGGGCAGTGTGGCGGCTGTGCTCAGCCTGGCCCTGCGCAGCGCTGGCCTCGGCAGCCGGGTGCTGGTGAGTCAGCTGCTCAAGGGTGGGGTGGAGCAGGGGCTTGCCGCCAGCCCCTGGCTCTGCGGCCGCCTCCAGTGGCTGCGGCCGGCCGTGGCCACCTGCCTGGCCGAACCGGCTCCAACCCATGGCGGCGAGATCCTGGAGGCGGTGCAGGAGGTCTGGGCCTTCAGTCGCCAGCAGCTGCTCCACGGCAGCGTCGACCTGATGGTGCTCGATGAACTCGGCCTCGCCGTGGAGCTGGGCTATCTGCCCCTCCAGGAGGTGCTCACCACCCTGGAGCAGCGGCCCCCCCACCTGGATGTCATTCTGACCGGACCCTCCATGGCACCTGAGCTGATGGCCCTGGCTGACCAGGTCACCCAGCTCCGCCGCGGCTGTTAGGCCGGCCTCCGATGCTCAAGAACGACCGTTGGATCAAGCAGCAGGCGTCCGGCGGCATGCTGGAGCCCTTCCAGGGCACGCTGGTCCGCCACCTTGACCCCGCTCAGGCCAGCAGTCCGGTGCTCAGCTTCGGCTGCTCCTCCTACGGCTACGACCTGCGCCTCTCGCCCCAGGAATTCCTCATCTTCCGCCATGTGCCCGGAACGGTGATGAACCCCAAGCGCTTCAATCCTGCCAACCTGGAGCCCGCATCCCTGCACGAAGATGCGGATGGGCGGTATTTCATCCTGCCCGCCCATTCCTATGGCCTCGGGGTGGCTCTTGAGCACCTCAGGGTGCCGCCCAACATCACGGTGATCTGCCTGGGCAAGAGCACCTACGCCCGCCTGGGCATCATCGTCAACACCACTCCCGCCGAGGCCAGCTGGGAGGGCCACCTCACCCTGGAGTTCAGCAATTCCTCAGGGGCTGACTGCCGTATCTATGCCGATGAAGGCATCTGTCAGCTGCTCTTCTTCGAGGGTGATCCCTGTGAGACAACCTACGGCGACCGGGCAGGAAAGTATCAACACCAACCTGAACGCGTGACCTGGCCAGGGTGTGAACCCCTCTTGGGGCCTCACTCAGGGGGCCAGTCTGGCCTTGTGCAGGCGGCTGAGCTCATACCACTCGGCAACCTGAGGGGCCCACAACTGCAGGTGAGGCCAGATCAGATCGCAGAGGGCGCGGATCTCCTGCTGGGCATCGCGTTTGGCCCGCAGATCAAGGAAGTGCAGCAGCGCCCTCAGGGTGAAACTCACCACGAAGTGCTGGCGGTAGTCGAAGGGCAGGATGCCGCGGGCATGCTCCTCGGCAAAGCCGGCCGCCAGAAGCTCGGCGTAGCGCTCGGCAGCCCGGCGGCAGAGGTCCAGGTCGATGGCCCGCTGTTCGGCGCTGTAGGCATATTTTTTGCCCTGACGGTCGCTGTAGTTGCCGAGCGGGCGCAGGTAGAACACCTCTTCCAGGTTGAGCTCGCCGCTGGCGGCCTTGGTGATGCGATCGCCCGTGTAGCGCATCGACTGCACATCAAAACTCACCCCCACCCGGTGGGTGCGGGCCTGCTGCATCACCGAGTGGGGAAACCAGCCCACGTTGAGCACGATCTGGGCGTGCTCCAGCGGCCCGTAGTGCCCCCGCTCGCCGGCCAGCAGGCGCTTGACGCAGATCTCGCCCGCTGTCGCCTCGTCGGGCCAGGCGGCGCGCTCGGCCGCCACGAAGCCCTCGCTGTAGTCCTGGTGCATGGCGGCATACACACACAGCTGGGGGCTGGGGGTGGCGGCCAGCAGCTCGACGCGAAAGCGCGGGTCCATGCCGGATGGGGTGGGGGAGGGGGCAGGCATGGCAGACCTCAGCCGTGGCTGCGCGGGCCTGCCATCGTGCCAGGCGTTGCATCGCCGGCGGCCTGCTGGGCCTCGGCTGCCGTCAACGGGCTCACGGCTCCCACCCCGGCCAGGACCGGCAGGTTCGTCCCCTGGGTGAGGGCCTGGGCGAGGGCCTCGAGTTCCTCGGCGCTGCGGGCCCCGATCGAACGGCCCACCGGTTGGCCGGCCCCATTGAACAGCTCCAGCTGGGGGATGCCGTTCACCGCGTAGCGCTCCAGCTCCGGCTGCCAGCGGGGGTTGTCCACATTCAGGAGCACCAGATCGAGCTCGCCGCGGTAGTGCCGCTCCAGGCCGTCCATCGCCGGGGCCATGGCGCGGCAGGCCTCACACCAGTCGGCGTAGAACTCCACCAGGGTGGGGCGCCCGTTGGCCAGGGCCACGGAGAGCTCGGGAGAGCGGCGGGCCAGGGCATCCAGCGGCGCCTGGGGTTTCAGGCCGCCCCGCAGCCAGAACACCGCCGCCGCCAGCACCACGCCAACCAGCACGAGCACCAGGCGTTCGCGCTGGCCGAGGCCCTGGGCTGGTGAGGAGCTGCTCATCGTGGATAGGGTTGGGCAGATGTGCGCCGCCTGCCGTGCACTCTGCCAGCCCTGCCCCGCCACCGGTTCCGTGAAGCGGCGACTCACCCTCCATTTCCCCCGCGAGGCTGTGCACCAGCCGATCACCTACCGGCTTGCGGTGGATTTCGACGTGGCGGCCAAGATCCTCCGCGCCCAGATCGCTCCCAACCAGAGCGGCACCATGGTGGTGGAGCTCTCCGGTGACATCGACGAACTCGAGGCGGCCGAGGTGTGGCTGGAGAGCCAGGGGCTCGGCCTCAACCGGGCGCCCGGGCAGATCGCCGTGAACCGCGATCGCTGCATCGACTGCGGCATCTGCTCCAGTGTCTGCCCCAGCGGCGCGCTCGGCTTCAGCGCTCCGGCCTGGACCCTCCACTTCGATGCCCCCCGCTGCCTGGTCTGTGAGCAGTGCATTCCCAGCTGTCCGCTGGAGGCCATCGCCCTGGTGCTGGACCCGCTGTGATCGCCTCGCTCTCTGCGGCGCTGCTGTCGGTCCTGCGCCTGCTGGCGCTGCCGTTCCGGGCGCCGATGCTGTTGGTGCTCGGGGCGATCGCGGTCTATGAGGGGCTGCACTGGAGCCGGCCACTGGCCGCCGGCTCGCTGCCGCCGATCGGTGCCCTCGATGCCGATGCCATCGCCAGCCTGTTCTGGTCGATCGACTGCCTGCACGCCCTGGTGGTGGTGGTGGTGTGCACAATGCCGGATCTGCTGCTGCGCCAGCTCTCCAGCCTGATGGCCTCCAGCCGGGTGATGACCCTGGTGGTCACCTTGCTGCTGGCCATCACCGGTGGCCTCTACCTGTTGCATCTCAACGCCCTGGCCAACATGTTGATCCTGGCCTCAGCCGTGCTGCTGGCCCGCCTCGATCTGGCCCGCGTGCGTGTCGTGCCGCCTCCCCAGAACCTCGCTCTGGCCCTTGGCGCCCTGGTGTTGCTCGGGGCGACACTGGGGCGCTGGCTGGCGGGTTAGGGCTCGTTCAGGGACACACGGGCAGCTTCCGGCTCTGGACATCCCAGAGATTGCCCAGCACCTTCTTCACGTAGATCCGGGTTTCGGGGAAGGGGATGGCCTCCACCCACAGCTCCGGGAGGGTGTCCAGCCAGGGGCCCAGCCAGTCCGCCACGGCGTTGGGGCCGGCGTTGTAGCTGGCCGTCACCAGCAGGGGATTCTCCTCCCAGCGGGCCATCAGCTGGCTCAGATAGAGCGCCCCGAGATCGGCGTTGCGCTGCGGATCTTCCAGAGCCTCTGGGGCGAGGGGCCCAGAGGTCAGCTCGTCGCAGTCTCAGGCAGCAGCTGCAGCAGGCCCACGGCCCCGGCCGGTGAGCGCACCGCCGTGCTGAAGCGCGACTCCTGCCGGGCCACCGCCGCCAGCAGGGTCGGCGCCACGCCGGTCTGGCGCCCCGCCTGGTTGAGTTCGGCGCTGAAGGCACTCTCCGCCAGGCTTTCGGCCACCTGTTTCACGGTGGGGCACTGGTCGGCGCGCAGCTGCAGGTTGGCCTGCTCCAGCTGGCTCAGCCCTGTCCAGTGATCACCGACGCCACGGCGCAGGCGGCCCTCCAGCAGCAGGCGCTCGGGGCCCTCCAGGCTCTGTTCGGCGCGCGCGTCGCGCCATTGCTCCCAGGCCTCCAGCGACTGGCCCAGGCGCCAGAGCTGGTCGAGATCCTCCAGGCCGCTGCCCAGGGGCCGCCATGGGGGGGTGAGCAGGGGCGGCGCCGTGGCGGGGTCGAGGTCGATGTCGCCGCGGCCGAGGCGCAGGGAGGCTCGCCAGCCGTAATAGCCGCCGGGATGGCGGGCCAGCAAGGCCGCCCAGCCTGCTCTGGCTTCAGGACGCTGCCCCTGCTGCCACTGGCTCAGGGCCAGCCAGAAGCGACGTCGGGCATCCACGGGTGCCGGCAGGGCCGCCGTATCGAGGGCGCTGGTGCCCAGCAGCACCGCCGCCGCCCGCCAGTCCTCCTGCAACAGCCGCTCCCGGGCCAGCCGCCACTGCAGTTCCCAGCTCGCCGGATCCCGCGGCCAGCGCTGCAGCACGGCCACGGCCGAGGAGGTCTGTCCCACCACCAGGGCGCGGCGCGCCTCAACGGCTGCGCTCTCCTGCAGGGGAGCGGGCAGCTCCCCGAGGCGCTCCAGGCTGGAGCTGCTGGTGCTCTCCGCCAGCAGCTCCGCGGCCTGGCCGGCGGCGGGGCTGGCGGGGTGCTGCTGGGCCAGGGCCAGCAGCAGGGCTTCGCCCTCGTCACGGTTCTCAGGGCTGCGGAGCAGCAGGCGTCCTCTCTCGAGCTGGGTGGCCGGGCTGCCGGCCTGGCCGTCCAGGCAGCGCTCGGCTGCCTCCAGGTTGCCCAGGCTCACCAGGCTGCGAGCCAGCAGGTCCCGGTCCTGGCCGCTGAGGCTCGACGGGTTCTTCCGCTCCGGGTCGCAGGCTGAGGCGATCACAGGGTCAGCGCCGGGCCAGCGGGCTCCCCAGCGGGCCAGGTGCACGGCTCCCGCTGGCCCGGACTCCAGGGCGGCGGCCAGGGCGGCGGGGTGGGCCGGGAAGCTCCTGAGCAGGCGCTGGCGCAGGGCCGGCTGGTCCCGGCCCAGCCTGTAGAGGGCATCGGCGCTGGCGGGGTGGCTGGAAAAGCGCGCCAGCAGCTGCTGCCACAGACGGCTGCTGCCGGCCTGGTCGCCCGTGCGGTCGGCGCTCTGGGCGGCCCGCTTGAGCACCACGGCCGCGAGGGGATCGCGGCCCCAGCCCTGGTTGCGCAGCAGCTTGGCGATCCGTTGCGGGTCGCCGGCCTGGCCATCTCCGGCTGGCTTGGCGTCGGTGCGGCCCGCCCCGCTGCCAAGGCTGACCTCCTGGCGCTGCTCCTCGGCAGCCACCAGCAGCAGCGCCGCCTCGCGGCGGCGCACCGGATCGGGCTCAAACCGCCGCTGGGCCTCCAGGGCCGCCGCCGGGGCGAGGGGATCGGGCCAGGCCCGCTGCTGCAACAGCTGCCGCCCGAGCACCAGGGCTGCGCCGCTGCCCAGACAGGTGAGCGAGAGCAGCAGAGCGAGGGATCGCAAGAGCGCGGTGGCGAGTGCAGGGCATTCTGGAGAGCAGTGACGCGGGCGCTCCGGTGCGGTTGCCTTCCCTGCCCCCCCTGCTCTCGACCCTGCCGGGGGCGGGCCAGCGGTTGCGGACCCTGAGGGTGTGGGCCCTGGCTGGGGGCGTGCTGTTGCTGCGGCCCTTCTGGCCGCTCAGCCTGCTGCCTGGCTGGGTGGTGGGGCTGCTGCTGCTCTGGGCCGTGCTGGAGCTGCAGCGCTGGATCTGGTGGCCGCGGCGCTGGCGCTGAGCGGCATCGGCCTCCCCCTGGGCTGCACGTAGCCTGCGGCGAATCGATGCGTTGCGATGGCCGACACGGCTCCCCATCCGCTGGGTCAACCCCTTGGCGACGCGGTGGCCGGATTCGGCACGGACGGCATCCGAGGCCATGTCGGCACCCTGGTGACACCGGCTCTGGCCCTGCAGCTGGGCTACTGGGCCGGCCAGGTTCTTCCCCCTGAAGGGCCGGTGGTGATCGGCATGGACAGCCGCCGCAGCGGGCCGATGCTCACGGCGGCCCTCACCGCTGGCCTCACCGCCGCCGGTCGCAGTGTCTGGCAGCTTGGCCTCTGCCCCACACCGGCGGTGCCCGGGGAGATCCGTCGGGCCGGTGCCGCCGGCGGGGTGATGGTGTCCGCCAGCCATAACCCTCCCCACGACAACGGCATCAAGTTGTTCGGGGCCTCAGGCGCCAAGATCAGCGCTGCCCAGCAGAGCGCCATCGAGGCTGGCCTGGCGGGCGAAGCCCCGCCCGTCGGCTTCAGCGGCAGCGGCACCGTTCTGCAGCGGGCCGACCTGATGGCCGACTACCGCCAGAGCCTGCTGGACAGCGTGGAGGGCCGCCGGCTGGATGGCTGCCGGATCGTGCTCGATCTCTGCCATGGCTCGGCCACCGCCTGTGGCGAGGACGTGTTTCGGGCCCTGGGCGCCGAGGTCACCGTGCTGCACGGCGAGCCCGATGGCTCCAGGATCAACGTGAACTGCGGCAGCACCCACCTCGAGCCGTTGCGCCAGGCGGTGCTGGCCCAGGGCGCCTCCATGGGCTTCGGGTTCGATGGCGACGCCGACCGCATGCTTGCCGTTGACGGCCGCGGCCGCACCGTGGACGGTGATCAGGTTCTCTACCTGTGGGGCTCGGCCCTGCTGGGCAACGGCCTGCTGCCGCAGCAGCGGATCGTCGCCACGGTGATGTCCAACCTGGGCTTCGAGAGGGCTTGGCAGGCCAAGGGCGGCGTGCTGGAGCGCACCCCCGTGGGCGATCAGCACGTGCACCGGGCGATGGAGGAGCTCGGGGCAGGGCTGGGCGGTGAGCAGTCGGGTCACATCCTCTCGGCCCGCCACGGCATGAGCGGCGACGGCCTGCTCACCGCCCTGCAGGTGGCCACCCTGCTGCACGGCGAGGGCCGCAGCCTGGCCGACTGGCTGGACGCCAGTTTTCAGCCCTATCCCCAGCGGCTGGTCAACGTGACCGTGCCGGATCGCCGCCGCCGCCAGCAGTGGCAGCTGTGCGAACCGCTGCGCCAGGCCGTGGAGCAGGCCGAGAGTGCCATGGCCGGCCAGGGCCGGGTGCTGGTGCGCGCCAGTGGCACTGAGCCCCTGCTCAGGGTGATGGTGGAGGCCTCCGAGCCGGCCGCGGTGGCCCATTGGGCCGAGCGGCTGGCGGGCCTCGCCGCCCAGCACCTCAACCCGGCCTAGCCCCCGCTGCCACCAGCCGGCTGGATGGCCGGCTCAGAGCAGCCGTGAGCCGCTGGCCCGGCGGCTTTGCTGCGGATCGAATACGGCGGCGATGGTGCGGATCAACCAGCGGCCCTGGGTCGTCACCTGCGCCTGGCCGCGGCCGCCGCTCTGCTGCAGCTGCACCAGACCATCCCGCTCCAGGGCCTGCAGCCGCTGCCATTCGGCGCCGAAGCGCTGCAGATCCATCTCCACCGCGAAGCAGCACATCACCTGGCGGATCAGTTCGCGCCGCTCCAGCACCTCCGGCTCCCGCACCTCCAGACCCCGCTCCACCGGCAGCCGGCCCTGCTCCAGGGCCGCCGCCACTGCTTGAGATCGCGCAGGTTCTGGGAGAACAGATGGGGGAACTGGCTGATGGCCGTGGGTCCCACCCCCAGCAGCTCCAGCTCGCCGCCGGTGGTGTAGCCCTGGAAGTTGCGATGTAGGCGGCCCTGCCGCGCAGCCCGGGCCAGGCTGTCGCCGGCCAGAGCGTAGTGGTCCATGCCGATCGCCTCGTAGCCGCTGCCGCCGAGCTGCTGCTGCGCGTCTTCAAGCATGGTGATCCGATCGCGGGCCGTGGGCAGATCGGCCGCGGCAATCCTGCGCTGCAGCGGCAGCTGCTGGGGCAGATAGGCGAAGGAGAACAGCGAGATGCGATCCGGATGCAGCTCCTGCACGAGGTCCAGGGTGTGGCGGAAGCGCTCGGGGGTCTGCAGCGGCAGGCCACAGATCAGATCCACATTCACGCTGGCGAAGGCGGCCTCCCGCAGCCAGCCCATCACCCGGCGCAGCTGCTCCACCGGCACCACCCGGTTCACGGCCTGCTGCACGCGGGGGTCGGCATCCTGGATGCCGAAGCTGAGGCGGTTGAAGCCCAGCTGCCGCAGCTGCAGCACGGCATCGCGGCTGAGGAATTCGGGGTTCACCTCGATGGAGGCCTCCAGCTCCGGCTCCAGATCGAAGTGCTGCGCGATCAGGGCCCACAGCTGGGCCGTTTCCTGGGAGTTGAGGTAGTTGGGTGTGCCGCCCCCCCAGTGCAGCTGGGCCAGCCGCCGCCGCTGGGGCAGCACGGCGCTGATCAGCTCCAGCTCCTGGGCCAGGGAGGCCAGGTAGGGCTCCACCACCCTGGAGCCCAGCTGGGTGGTGACCCGGTTGCAGCCGCAGTACCAGCAGGCATGGCGGCAGAAGGGCACGTGCACATACAGCGACAGCGGTGCCCCGCTGGGCTGGGCCAACTGGGCCTTGAGCTCGCCCTCCCCGACGGCGCCGCTGAAGGCTGCTGCCGTGGGGTAGCTCGTGTAGCGCGGCACGGGCTGGTCGTACTTGAGCAGCAGCTCAACCGGGCTGAGCGGGGAGGCGACGGGTGGCATCGGGACGAGGGGGGGGGGGAGAGGTGGATGGGGGTCAGGCGGGCAGGGGAGTGGGCGCCAGGTCGCCCAGCTCCGCCAGCAGCCGCTGGGTGGCGTGGAAGGCCAGCTCCGCCTCCTCCAGCAGCTCCTCCTCCTGCTGCGGGGTCAGCGTGAGGGCTTCGATGCCGTCGTGCAGGGCCTGCTTGAGGGAGGGGATGTCGCGCCCAAAGGCCCAGAAACTCACATCGCTGAGCCCATGGCGCCTGAGGATCGCCCTGGCCTGCTCGGCCAGTTGCTGGCCGCCGGAGAGGTCGCCGCCGTAGCGCACATAGACGTGGGCCATCAGTCGGTGGGGAGCCTGGGCTGCCAGCGAGCGCAACTGCTCCAGCCAGATGGCGGCCGCCGCTGAGGGGGGGGTGGCCGGCAGGTGGTTCAGCAGGGCCAGGTCGTGGGCCAGGGCGGTGGAGCGGGCCAGGTCCGGCCAGGGCAGCTCGGTGGCACCCAGGGCTGCGGCGAGGGCCGGCGCGTTCTGCTCCAGCAGGGCGTAGGCGGGAGCCAGGGCCCGCAGCAGGGCGGCCAGCTGCAGGGGATGGGCTTCCCCGGCCAGCAGGGCCCGGGAGAAGTGCATCCCCTCGGCGCGGTGGTGGGCCTTGCCGATGCGGGCGTGCAGCTTGCGGACCCGGGGGCCGAGCTGCCGCCGCCGCCGGGCGGCCTCAGCGCTGGCGTGGTCGGAAATGGAGGCGGGATGGGAGGTGGACATGGTGAAACCGGCAATCAACGACATAACGATAGCGTTGTAAAGCCCTGGCGCAACAACGGCACGGGTGCCTGTTGTCTTGCGTCACGTGCCGGGGGGATTGGCCGTGCGGCCTCACGCCGGGGCCGAGCCCGTAGCCACCATCGGCTGGCAGAACTGGCGCAGCAGCAGCGTGGCGAAGCGTCCCTGCAGCACCAGGCGGCGCAGAGGCCTGTTCCTGGCCTGGCGCAGCTCCCGAAAGGTGGTCACCAGGCGATCACGCAGGGCCAGGAACGCGCTCTCCTCCAGATCAAACACCACCGGAAAGGCCCGGCGGGCGGTGCGGTTGGTCTGCCGCATCACCTCGGCGTCGAACTGGTTGGGATCGAGGCCCAGCAGCTGGTAGAAGTCGCCGCGCTCACACACGGTGAGGCTGTGGGTGAGAAACACGCTCCAGAGGAAGAAGCGGCTCAGCAGGCGCCCGTGCCAGCCGCTGTTGAGCCCGGGCCAGCAGCGGATCAGCATGTTGAAGATGTCGCCATGGCGGTTTTCGTCCTGACACCAGGGCTCGAAGAAATCAAACAGCGGCGCGAACGAATTCTCCGGATGGAGCTTGAGGTGCCGATCGATCAGGATGTAACGCCAATAGCCGATCTTCTCGGAGAGGTACACCGAATAGAGCACCCAGTTGAGGGGGAACCAGGTGATCGGGCGCTTGCCGCCCATGGCCGGCAGGTCGATCTCGATCCCCTCCGCCACCAGGGCCCGGTTGAGAAAGCCGGCGTGGCGGGCCTCATCGCGGGCCATCAGGCTGAACAGGCGGCTGAGCTCCGGGCGCTGGGCACGCTGTAACTGGCGGGAGAGCTCCTTGAACAGCAGGAAGCCGGAGAACTCCGACACGCAGGAGCGCACCAGATAGCTCTCGTAGGCCGTTTGTTCTGTCTCGCTGAGGCTGGAGAGCCGGCCCAGGCCAGCCCGACGATCGAAGTGGTCGCGGTTGTAGTCCGTTTCCATCTCCTGGAGCATCGCCTCGAACGACGCCCGCTGAGGGTCCAGGTCGGTGCGGGCGGCCTTGCCGATTTCCGTGGTGTAGAAGCGCGGCGTCAGCAGGTCTTCGCGCAGGTGCGGAGCGGAGCCGGCTGCCGCCGTGGCGGGGGCTGTGGTCATGGCCGAGACATGAGCAGGGAGGAGGAGGAGCGGCCAGGCAAGGCCTGCACACCCGCCTCAACTTATAACGTCATCGTGATGCTGCGTCATCTGCATGACGCTGAATGGCATTACAATTCAGCTCTTGGTTCCTGCTCCAACACGCTCGCCCTGCGCCGCCCGCCTCTCACGCCCACCCCTCACACCCGCCCCGCTCGCCCACCGATGGAACACCTGGCCGACTACTTCAAAGTGTTTTCCGAGCCCAACCGCCTGGCGGTGCTCGAGGCCTTGCGGGCCGGCCCGCTCAACGTCACCGCCGTGGTGGAGGCCACCGGCCTCAGCCAGGCGTTGGTGTCGAAGCACCTGAAGCTGCTCACCATCGCCGGCGTGGTGCAACGCCGCCCCGAGGGCGCCCTGGTGTATTACGCCGTGATCGATGCGGCCGTGTTCCAGCTGATGGCCGAGGCCCAGCGCCTGCTGCTGGAATCCCGGCGTCAGCAGCTCAACGCCCTGGCCGCCATCCTCTGATGGCACCGAGCCCCGGCGCCAGGTCCCTGCCGAGCACGCTGGGCGAGCTGCGCGCGGCCCTGGTGGCCGGCGTGCGCGAGCTCGGCGGCCTGCAGCTGGCTGAGCTGGATGCCCACGACCTCGACCTCTCCCATTGCAACCTGAGCCGTGGTTGCTTCAAGGAGGCCCGCTTCGGCCGCGCCAGCCTCCGCCAGGCGCGTGTGGAGGGCTGCTGCTTCCAGCGGGCCCTGATCTGGGGCGCCGACCTCTCCGGTCTCAGGGCGGCCCAGTCCTTCTGGCAGGAGGCCGACCTCTCCGGCTCCCGGCTCCAGGCCGCCGATTTCTCGGCGGCCCAGTTGCACCGCTGCTGCCTGCGCGGGGTGGTGGCCGCCGGCAGCTGCTGGGCCCAGGCCCGGCTGGTGGAGGCCGATTTCCGCTCCGGTCTCGACCAGCTCACCGACCTGGGCCAGGCCGATTTCCACGGCGCCGACCTCTGCTTTGGACTGCTGCAGGGGGCCAACCTGCATGCCGCCAACCTGCGGGGCTGCAGCCTTTATGGCGCCAGCCTGGCCGGCGCCGACCTGCGCCAGGCGGACCTGCGTGGCTGTGACCTGCGGGACACAGACCTGGCGGGGGCCCAGCTGGATGGCGCTCAGCTCGATGGTGCCCTGCTGCCGTGCCATCTCACGGCCTAGGCCGCTGCCGGCTGCTGGACGTGCGCCGTCGCGCTCAGAGCTGTTCAGCCGCGAGGGCCAGGGCTCCGGCGCAGGCGTCGCCAGCGGGCGTGGCGAGACTGGCCTGGGGCAGTTGGCTTTCCAGGGCCTGCTCCAGCTGCCGGCGCAGGCCTCTGAGGTGCTCCAGGGCTCCACCCATGGGCCAGATCCTGGGCTGCTCCAGGTTCAGCTCCCGGGTGATGGTGGCCGCCATCGCCGCCAGGGCCCCGGCATGGCGGCGCACGATGGCCCGGGCGGCGGCATCGCCGTCTTCGGCGCAGGCCACCACCACCGGGGCCAGCCGCGCGAACCCCGCCGGGCCGAATTCCGGCGTCACCACCAGGGCCTTGATGGCCTGGGGACTGTGGGGCTGATCCGGATCAAGGCCCAGCTCGTCCCACAGCCGCCGCCTCAGATCGCTGCCGGGCCGGCGGCCATCGGCCATCTCCAGGGACACGCCCAGCCCATCGCGGCCGATGTCCATGGCCGAGCCCATCCCATCCAGCAGCCAGCCCCAGCCGGCACAGCGGTGCTCGCGGCCCTCACGGTTGCGGCCCACGGCGATCGTGCCGGTGCCGCTGATCAGCACCAGCCCCTCCGGGGCGGTCCCCATGGCGCCGCGCAGGGCGGCGCGCTCATCGCCGGTCACCAGCAGGCGACCGTGGGGCAGCTGCAGGGCCTCGGCGGCCAGCCGGGTGCCCTCGGCCTGGATGCCGCTGCCCACTTCGATGCCGCTGGCGCCGATGCCCACCGCCGCCAGCAGGGGATGGTGGCCCGGCAGGTGCTGCTGGCGCGCTCCTGCGGGCACTGGGGCCCCGTCGCTGAGGCCGGAGGCCGCCAGGGCCAGAGCCAGACTGGTGCGCAGGGCCTGGCAGAAGGCCTCGGGACCGCCAGGCGCAGCGAGGTGGCGAACGCCGGGGCCCTCGCCCTGGGCGAGACAGGTCCAGCTGCCGCCGGGGTTGCGCTGGGCCAGCCGACAGGTGGTGTGGGTCTGGCCGGCGTCGAAGCCGGCGATCAGGGCTGGGGGTGCCATCGCCGCCTCTGCCATCGCTTCAGCCCTGCAGGCGGCGCCGCTGGCTGGCGGCAGCCAGGGTGGCCACGCTGAACCAGGCGCTGAGCTGCACCTCCGGCCGGAAGAAGATCGTGTCGGTGAGTCCCTGCACCGCCAGGCCTGCGATCACGGCCAGGGCGGCGAGGGCGGGCAGGGCGTCGTTGCCGGCCGCGTTCCAGCTGCGCAGCCCCTCCCGCAGGCTCGTGAGCACCAGGCCCACTCCCGCCAGCAGGCCTGGAATGCCCGCTTCCACGGCCAGCTCCAGGGGGATCGAGTAGGCGCTCAGGGCGTTGAACTTGGGCTGCTGGAACAGCGGGTAGATGCGGTTGAAGGCCTCGTTGCCAGGGCCGATCCCCAGCCAGGGCCGGGCCTGAATCATGTCCAGGGCGGCCAGCCACACGTTGATGCGGAAGTTGTTGGAGCTGTCCTCGCGACCCGCCACCAGGCTCATCACCCGCACCCGCAGGGGCTCCACCTGGGTCACCAGCACCACCAGCAGGGCCGTGGCCAGCAGCAGCAGCAACAGCGGAACCAGCCGCCGCCACAGCAGCGGCCAGCTGCGGGTGAGCCCCAGGGCCAACAGCAGCAGCACCACCGCCGCCTGCACCACCAGGGCCATCCAGGCGCCGCGGCTGTAGGTGAGCACCAGGGCTGCCGTGCCCAGGCCCAGGGCGCTGAGGGCGAACAGCCTGGAGGGCCAGCCCTGCCAGCGCAGCAGGGCCGCCACGGCCAGGGGCAGGATCGGCAGCAGGTAGCCGCCCAGCAGGTTGGGGTTGCCCAGGGTGCTGTAGATGCGCACCGTGCCTTCACTCACGGAGTTGGGATCGGCCCAGCGAGCCAGGGCGCTGGTGTCGGCGTAGAGCTGGCGCAGCCCGATCACCGAGGCCAGCAGCTGGCCGCCCAGCAGGGCTGCCACCAGGCGGTCCCACCAGGCAGGCGCCTGCACCAGCAGCTCCTGCATCAGGGCGTAGACGCCAGATAGCTCACCAGCTTGAGCAGCCCCTTGGTGGCCTCCACCGGCACCGGTGAGAACCCCGTGGCCAGCAGGGCTACCGCCAGGATGGCCAGGATCCAGCCATGCAGGGCGCCGATCCCCTCCGGCGGCCGGCGCAGGGCCAGCAGCAGCCACAGCAGGCCACAGGCCAGGATCAGCAGCGACATCCCCGCCCTTGTGAGGAAGGGGAGCCCCGCCAGCAGGGCGCAGAGCGTGAGACCGGCGATCGGCACCAGGCGCTGGGCCAGCGGGCCACCGCCCTGCCCCAGCAGCCCCTGCCAGCGCAGCAGCAGCGGGGGAGAGGCGGGCCGGATGGAATCAGCCACGGCGGCGATCGAGGTGTCTGGCCGGATTATGGGTGGGGGGCTGCCGTGGCCATCTCGCCCGGTTGGCGCTCCAGCAGCGGCGGCACTGGCTGGTCATTGCGCCGGTAGAGCACCCGGTAGACCGGCAGGCCCCGGTCCAGCACGAAGCGTTCCCGTTCGGTGGGCACCGGCAGCGGGTTGGTGGGGCGCCAGGGCCGCGGGTCGGCAGCGGGACGTGTGAAGCAGCCGCTCGCCTCAATCAGCGCCACCATCGGCAGCACGACCGCCTCCACATCGCTCTGGATGAACAGCTCCCGGCCCGGCAGCAGCGCACCAGCCAGGGCGTTCAGCAGGGCGGGTTGCAGCACCCGTCGCTTGTGGTGCCGGTGCTTGAACCAGGGGTCGGGGAACTGGATCGAGACGCGCTCCAGTTGCCCCGGCTGCAGCTGGGCCAGCCAGGGCCCCAGGCTCACGTTGGCGTTGGCGTAGAGGATCCGCGCCTGAGCCAGCTGAAGGGCCTCGCGCTCGGCCTCGGCGGCCTCCACCAGCGGCAGGCGGATCTCCAGGCCCAGGTAGTTGCGCTGGGGTTCGGCCTCGGCCATGGCCAGCAGAAAGCGGCCACGGGCACAGCCGATGTCGAGATGGATCGGCCAGCTGGGCTGCTCAAACAGCTCAGCTGGCGGTGGCAGCGGCCGGGGAGCCTGGTGGTAGCTGCTGAGGGGGTTGACGTGCTGACGCACCATCAGCCGCCCGCCTCCACGCGGGCGCTGGGCGCTGCGCTGTCGGCACGGGGCACCAGGAACCCCCAGCTGGCGGTGTAGCCGTGCAGATGGGTGCCGCCGGCGATCGGGCCGATCTCGCCGTTGCAGAAGGCTCCGGCCACCGGCAGGGTGCCGAAGGCTCGCGGCACAGCGTCACATCGCCATCGGCCTCGCCATAGAGCCCCTGGCCCCTGCCCAGGCAGGCGAACAGCAGGGTGGCCAGCGGCTGAGCCTGGCGGTCTCGCTGGCTGGCCAGCAGCTGGCGCAGTTCCTGGCGTGAGGCGGTGGCATCCCTGAGCTGGAACTGCACCTGCTGGCCCACCCGCATCCGCTCCGCCACCGCCACGGCGCCGTTGCGGGGATCCACCCCGATCAGATTGCGCACCAGGAAGGCCGTGGGCTCGTTGGTCTCACTGCTCTCGAGGCTGAAGCTGTTGCGGCCCACGCCGAGGAAGAGGGAGTGCTTCACCAGGTCCCGTTCCTGGGCTGAGAGGCCGATCAGGATGTCCTGCAGGGCGGCCACCGGGCTGTTGCGGCGGCTGTTCTGGCTCACCTCCAGCACCACGTTGCGCTCGGCCTGCTCCACCTCGAAGACCGGGCCGATCGGCCGGCAACCTGGGCCACCACTGGATCGATCCCCCAGGCGCCGCCGATCAGACAGCCCACCACGCCGCTGAGCACCTGATCACCGAGCAGGAGCGAGCCGTGGCGGGCGCTGTGCTGGCCGGCGATCCCACCCACCTTCACGGCAGCGGGACAGGCGTAGTCGAGGCCACTGATCAGGTCGTTGATGGCGGGGAAAGCCGGGTCGATCAGCAGCAGCATCGAGTGGGCGGCCCGGGGATCGGGATCACCCAGCAAGGCCAGCCAGGGCTCGGCTGGCCCGTCGAGATCGGGCAGGGCGTCGCCCTGGATCGCGAAGGGCTGCAGCGTCGCCCCCGGCAGCCCCAGCAGCATCAGGCTGATGCCGGGCTCCTGCTCCAGCTCGCAGCTGAGTCCGTCGGCCGGGGTGCCCACCACGCCGCCGCCGAGGCAGCCGAGCCAGTGGCTGGCCCTGAAGCGCTGTTGCAGCAGGGGCAGCAGGCGGGGCAGATCGCTGGCGTAGCTGGAGGACACGAACACCAGGGCCAGGTCGGCAGCGCCGACCCCGCGCAGCTGCTGGCTGATCTCCTGAAGACTGCCGTCCAGGGAGGCCTCTCTGGACAGGGCTGTGCGGCACCACGGGGCGTTGGGGCCGGGCCCCTGACGCGGGATCAACCAACGGGGCAGTGAGAACGCAGCCATGGGCGGACCCTATCGCCAGCAGCACATGCGGATAATGGCGCCTTACCGAACCATGCCTGTGCCGGATTCGCTGTACCGCTCCCTGGTGTGGCTGGACGTCCGTTTGGCGGTGTTGTTCACCGTGGGACTGCCGCTGGTGCTGCTGCTCTGGGCCGCCCTGCGGCGGGAGCGGGCGCTGCTGCGGCTGCTGGGGATCTATTGGAAGGTTTCGAGCCTGCTGCTGATCGCGGTGCTGCTGCTCACCGACCGCCGCCCCGCCGGGCTGCTGCTGGCGCTGATCGGCCCTTTGCTGCTGGTGGTGAGCCTCTGGCTGTGGGTGGATCTGAATGAGGAGCTCGCCGACCTGCCCCCCTGGCGGCCCCTGCCCCTGACCCTGCGCATCTGGCGCTGGTCGATCACCTTCTGGGCGCCGCTCAGTGCCCTGTTCAGTGCCACGGCCCTGGGCTGCATGGCCCCCGAGCGGCTGGGAGACGCCCGCTGCCTGGCCTGGCTGCAGGCCCCCCAGGAGCTGCATCGCCATGGGGCCGCCGTGTTCGGCTTCGTGTTCGGGGGGCAGTGGACGCCTGCCGTGGCCGCTTTCGTGGGCTATCTGGCTCTGGTGGGCTACGCCGTGGGCCTGCTGCAGTGGCTGCTGGTGCGCCTGCCGCGCCAGGGGAGGGTGGCCGGTGACTTCTGAGCTGCTGGCCCGCCTGGAAGAGCTCAGCCGCGCCCGGCCGGATCGGGTGCTGCGCCTGCGGGGCAGCCTGGAGGCCGACCCGCTGGAGCTGCTGATCTTCCGGGGTTTCTCCTGCAGCACCACCCACCCCACGGCCTTCGATCCCGACCAGCCCGTGCTGCCGGCCGCCGCCAGCCTGGAGTCGGCTGAGCTGCTCCAGGGTCCTCTGACCCCAGGCTCAGAAGTGGTGCTGGCCGGGCCGCTGCCCGCCAGCACCTTTCTGGAGCCCCAGGCCTGGCTCTGAGACGCGCCGGCCCTGGGCCCGCTCAGCTCAGGGCGGTCACACAGCGGCCGCAGAGGCTTGGGTGGGCGCTGTACTGGCCGATGTCCTGGGTGTAGTGCCAGCAGCGCTCGCACTTCTGGCCTTCGGCGCGGGCAATCGCCACGCTGATGCCCTGCTCCTGGTCCGCGGCCAGAACGGTGTCGAAGGGGCTGCCGCCGCGCTGCAGGGAGGACACCAGCAGCCAGTCGGCCAGGTTGTCCACCTCGGGGCAGGGGCTCGCCTCCAGCCAGGCCAGGGCCTGGCGCAGGGGGGCGGCGTCGCTGCCGAGTTCCAGGTGCACCTGAGCCTCCAGCGAGGCCCCCAGGCCGTCAGCGCCTCCCTTGGACTCGGGCCCCTTGCCGCCCTGCTTGCGGCAGCTCTCCAGCTGGCGGTTGACCAGGGCACGCAGGGCCAGGATCTGGTCCATGGGCTCCTCCAGGGCCGGCTGGCGCCAGCTGGCCGGCGCCGTGGGCCAGCCCCGCTCGAACACCGAGGCCTCCGCCACGGCATAGGGCAGGTTCTGCCAGATGTCTTCAGCCATGTGGCACAGCACCGGGGCGATCAGGCCGGCCAGCCGCTCCACCACCAGGCTCAGCACCGTCTGGCAACTGCGGCGCCGGAACGAGCCTGCCGCGCTCACGTAGAGCCGGTCCTTGGCGATGTCGAGGTACACGTTCGAGAGATCCACCACGCAGAAGTTCTGCAGGGCCTGGAAGAAGCGATAGAACTCGAAGCGCTCGAAATCGGCGGTCACCGCATCGATCAGTGAGGCCGTGCGCTGCAGCATCCAGCGATCCAGCAGGGGCAGCGCGTCGTAGGCCACCGCGTCACCTCCGGCCGTGGCGGGCCGCGGGTCGAAATCGTGCAGGTTGCCCAGCAGATAGCGGGCCGTGTTGCGCACTTTGCGGTACACGTCGGCGAGTTGCTTGACGATGCCTGGGCCCAGCGGCACGTCGGCGGAGTAATCCACCGAGCTCACCCACAGGCGCAGCACATCGGCGCCATAGGCCGGCTCCTGCTTTTCATTCCTGCCGCCCTCCACCAGCACGGTGGGATCCACCACGTTGCCCAGGGATTTGCTCATCTTGCGGCCCTTCTCATCGAGGGTGAAGCCGTGGGTGAGCACCCGCCGGTAGGGGGCTGTGCCGTTCACCGCCACGGAGGTGAGCAGGCTGCTCTGGAACCAGCCCCGGTGCTGGTCGCTGCCTTCCAGGTAGAGATCGGCGGGATAGGTGAGCTCCGGGGCCCTCGCCTGGCTGCCGTCCAGGCCGCCCAGCACGCCGGCCCAGGAGGAGCCGGAATCGAACCACACGTCCATGGTGTCGGTGCCCTTGCGCCACTCGGCCGCTTCGGCGGCATAGGCGGGTGGCAGCAGCTCGGCTTCATCGCGCTGCCACCATGCGTCGGCGCCGTGCTCGGCGATCAGGGCCTCGATGTGGGCAAGGGTGTCGGCGTTGAGCAGCACGTCGCCCCGCTGGCGGTGGAAGAACACCGGAATCGGCACCCCCCAGGTGCGCTGGCGCGAGATGCACCAGTCGCCCCGCTCACCCACCATCGCCTCGATCCGGTTGCGGCCGCTGGCGGGCAGCCACTCCACTGCGGCGATCGCCTCAAGGGCCTGGCTGCGGAACCCCTCCACGGAGGCGAACCACTGTTCAGTGGCCCGGAAGATGGTGGGTTTCTTGGTGCGCCAGTCGTAGGGGTAGCGGTGCGCGTAGCGCTCCTGCTTGAGCAGCAGGCCGCTCTGCTCCAGGGCCGCCAGGATGGCGGGGTTGGCGTCCTTGAGCACGTTGGTGCCCGCGAACGGCCCCGCCTCGGCCGTGAGGGTGCCGGCCTCGTCCACCGGACAGAGCACCGGCAGGCCGTATTTGCGGCCGGTGTTGAAGTCGTCCACGCCATGGCCGGGGGCCGTGTGCACCAGGCCGGTGCCGGCCTCGGTGGTGATGTAGTCGCCGCCGAGCAGCACGGGGCTGGTGCGCTCCAGCAGGGGATGGCGGTAGCGCACACCCTCCAGCTCGGCCCCCTTGAGCTGCAGCAGGGGCGCCAGGCCCAGGCCGAGGCTGGTCTCCAGCTGCTCCCGCAGGGCGCTGGCCACCACCAGATGGCTGGCCCCCGCAGCAGGCCCGCTCGCCTCCCCGGCCGGCTGGCTCACCGCGCACACCGTGTAGTCGAGCCGGCCATTCACGGACACCGCCAGGTTGGCCGGCAGGGTCCAGGGGGTGGTGGTCCAGATCGCCACCGCCAGGCCGCCGGGGGCGGTGGCGGCCCCGGCGGCAAGCCCCGCCTCGCTCAGGTGTGCCGCCAGGGAGGGCGGCAGTTCCACCACCGGAAAGGCCACATAGGCGCTTGGCGAGGTGTGGCCCTCGGGGTAGTCCAGTTCGGCTTCGGCCAGGGCGGTGCGGGAGCTGGGGCTCCAGTGCACCGGCTTCAGGCCCCGGTAGATGTGGCCGGCCAGCACCATCTGGCCGAACACCCGGATCTGGGCCGCCTCATAGCTCTTCTGCAGGGTGAGGTAGGGCTGCTGCCAGTCGGCCCAGATGCCCCAGCGCTGGAAGCCGCGCTTCTGACCCTCCACCTGTTCGAGGGCATAGGCGTGGGCCTTCTGCCGCAGGCTCAGCGGCGTCAGGGCGGCCCGCTCGGCGCTGCTGAGCGCCTGCAGCACCTTCAGCTCGATCGGCAGCCATGGCAGTCCCAGCCGGGGATGAAGCGCGCCCGACGGCCCTGCAGCAGGGCTGTCTTGTTGATGATGTCCTTGAGGATCTTGTTGAGGGCGTGGCCCACATGCAGGGCCCCGTTGGCGTAGGGGGGGCCGTCGTGGAGGGTGAAGGTCTCACCGGGGTTGTTGCGGCTGAGGCGCTCGTAGAGCTGGGTTTCGGCCCAGAAGGCCTGGATCTCCGGCTCGCGCTGCTTGGCGTTGGCCCGCATCGCAAACGCCGTCTGCAGCAGGTTGAGCGTGTCCTTGTAGGAGGCAGGCGCGGAGCTGGCGGTCACGGCGCCTCGGGCAACAAAGGGGGATTATCCCGTTTCGCCTGGAGCGAGCGGAGGGTCTGCGGGGGGGCGCGGGCTGGTCTGAGGGTCTTCTGGGGATTCGGCTGGGGCCGCGTCCGGGGGGCCTTCCAGCTCCTGCAGCAAGTCCTCGACACCATCGAGGCCGTCGACCACCACCACGTCGGCCGGGGGATCTGAGGCCTCGGCGGCGGCGGCTGGCGCCGAATCTTCAGCGTCTTGAACCACCTCTGGCGTGCAGGCAGCCCCAGGCCCGCTCGTTTCTGCCTTCTCGGCCTCCTCTTCGCTCGGCGCCGCCTCGGCTTGCTGCGTGCCCCCGACCGCTTCAGTGGCGCCTTCGACGGCTGCCGCGTCAGCCCGCTCAGGCCTCTCAGCCGCCAGGTTCGCCGCAGGAACCTCGCTCACCTGATCCACGCCCTCTGGCTGCTCCTGAGGGGGCTCAGCGGCCTGGTCAGGCTGGCTGGGGCCGGTCTCAAGCCGTACCCAACGCTTGGTGGTCTGGCGAGGCTGCCGCATCTGGCGCATCCACCCCAGCACTCCAGCCCCCAGGCCGCCGGCCAGCTCCAGCAGCCGGGCCAGGCTGGCGCCCAGTTCCGCCAGGCTCTTCTGCCAGCGTTCCGTTGACCACAAGCGCTGCTGCTCCTCAGGCGTCAGCTGGCGCCAGCGGGCTTGTCCCACCTCCAGGCCCAGCCGGCCCACCAGCAGTCCACCGCAGAGCACGGCCAGCATGGGCGCTCCCCTCAGCCGCTCGGCGCTGGTCACCAGCACCAGGCCCAGCAGGAGCACCACGCCGCCCCAGAGCGAGTCCCTGGGACGGCTCAGCTCTGAGGCCAGCACGGGTAGCAGCAGCACGGTGAGCCCGAGCATCAGGGCCAGGGCTCCCCCCAGGGTCGCAAGCATGGCTTCGGGGCAAGAGTCCCCATTCTGAGCCGACCCCTTGGCGGGGGCCTGCGGTTGGGATCCGGGATCGCGGCCCTGCTTACAGTTCCTCTACCAGCCCACCTGGCGGAATTTGGTAGACGCGCTGGGTTTAGGTTCCAGTGGCTTTGGTCGTGGGGGTTCAAGTCCCCCGGTGGGCATCAACCTTTTCTTAAGTTGCAGGCCATCTGAATTGCTTCGCGGCCCGTCCCAGCCCATGACCCAGGCTCCCGCCGCAGAGCGCCACCTGGCTGTGGGCACGCTCGGTCGGTCACCGTCCAGCTCCGTTCCCCGGCAGTACCTCGATGCTCCGGCCGCCTGGAATCCCACGGTGGGACTCTTCCTGGGTGGCTTTGCCCTGGCGGGGCTGACGATCTGGGGCTGGTTCGTGGGGCAGTGGCCCCTTGGCGTGCTGCTGATCACCGGCTTTCTGGCCCTGCACCTAGAGGGCACCGTGATCCACGACGCCTGCCATAACGCGGCCCACCCCAGCCGCTTCTGGAATGCCGTGATGGGCCATGGGGCGGCCCTGCTGCTGGGCTTCAGCTTCCCGGTGTTCACCCGGGTGCATCTGCAGCACCACGCCCATGTGAACGACCCGAAGCACGATCCCGATCACATCGTGAGCACCTTCGGGCCTCTGTGGCTGATTGCGCCGCGATTCTTCTACCACGAGTTGTTCTTCTTTCGCCGCCGCCTGTGGCGACGCTATGAATTGCTGGAGTGGGGAATTGCTCGTGCCGTCTTCTTCTCGATTGTATTGGCGGGCGCCAAATTTGGATTCATGCCGTTCATCTTCAACTGCTGGTTCGCGCCGGCGCTGATGGTGGGTGTCACCCTGGGGCTGTTCTTTGACTACCTGCCCCACAGGCCCTTCCAGTCGCGTAACCGCTGGCACAACGCCCGGGTGTACCCCGGCAGGCTGATGAACTGGCTGATCATGGGCCAGAACTATCACCTGATCCATCATCTCTGGCCCTCCATCCCCTGGTTTGAATACGAGCCCGCATACCACGCCACCAAGCACATCCTGGATGCGAAGGGATCCCCGCAGCGCCTGGGCTTGTTTGAAACCCGTGCAGACGCTCTCAACTTCCTCTACGACATCCTGCTGGGGGTGCGCAGCCACCGCAAGCGCCGCAGCAAGCTGCGCCCCCTCGCCGCCCTGATGCCCACCCGCCATGCCCGGCGTCGCGTGCTTGAGGTGCTGCACCGCACAGCTGTTTCGCCCGTGCGTTGACTCTGGTCCCTTGGGATAACTGAAGGTGTCTTATCAGCCGCTAAGGATGGATCGCAAAGCGATTGTCTTGATCCAGCCCTAGGGCCCGGTGGATGGGGCGGCTGATCACGCGGTCCATCAGGTCGAACCCGCTGCCCAGGTCGATGCCGACACCGCCGTTCTGTTTGATGAACGTGCAGTAGATCTCAGACCATGGTCCGGCGCCGACCAGGCAGAGCGCACCGCCAAGCTCCTGGGGTAACTGGCTATGAACCTGGTCAAGAAACTTCGGGCTCTTGAGAGGTCTTTTGCCCGATGGTGTGGAAGCGGAACGCCCCACTTCGATCAGCTCAAGATGCTTCTCCGGCCAGCGCTGCTGTAGTCGTACGACCAGCTCAATACGGTTGGTGATCAACAGCACCCTCTGGGCTGCGGAGATCAGTACGTCCAGCCCCTCCAGGATGGCGAGATAGAGGTGGGCTGAGGCGATCGTCTTCCCCTTCAGGTCAGAGCTGGCTGCCAGCTTCAGCATCGCGTCGGCGGCCCTGCTGACGCCCAACGTGCCGCGAGGATCGGCGTTGATCTGCCGTGCAACAACGACGCGCTCGATCTGGCTTGAGCTTCGCTGCGCTTGTGGTGCAGAGCGGCCCCACCAGAAACCTCTCACACCCACAACGTCGGCGCTGGCAATGGAGAGCTGCATCAACTCCCTGAGACAGAGGAGCCAGAGATCATTGGCGTTGAAGCGATCAGCCTGGCCCTCGATGATGGCTCTGGCGATCAGGCGATCCAGCTGGGGAGTGCCTGAATAGCGCAGGTAGGTGAGCAGATTGGCTTCCCCATCGCCGATTCTCACCACGGAATAGGGAATCTGAGCGTCAAGAGCGGCCCTGATCATGGCCACAAGCTCGGGGGAGTCTGGCTCCTGCACAAGCCCGAGGCCGTGGCAGCGATAGGTCTCGATCACCTTCTCAGGGGGGAAGGCTGCCCGGTGAGCCACGACAAAGTCCGTGGCGATGGCGAGCTCCTCCGCCGGTATGGTGCTGATCATGGCTCCAAGGGTCGCCTCCCCTCTCGATCAGCCCGCCAGGATCTGGGGCACCCGGAAGAAATCGCCCTCCCGCTGCGGCGCCAGATCCAGCAGCTCCTCCCGCACAGGCGTGGGCGACACCGCATCCTCACGGGTGACATTCACCACTTCCACGGCCCGGGTGGTGGCAGGAACCCCTTCGGTGTCCACAGCTTCCAGGTGGGCCACGTACTCGAGGATGCGCTCGAGCTGGGCGGTGTAGGTGGTGATCTTCTCTTCCGGCAGGGCCAGCCGGGCCAGCTGGGCCACCTTGCGCACGTCATCGGTGGTGATCTGGCTCATGCGGCGCTCCGATCCGGCAGGGGTGCTGAGCTCTGAAACTAGCTGTCGGTTGCCAGGAAGCGCTCCAGATCGGCGCTGAGGGCGGTGGCGGCCAGTTCCAGGAACTCCTGTCCATGCTCTGGGCTGGCCAGGAATGGGTCGGAGCCCATGCGGCCGTCGGGGTGGCGGCGCCGGAAGTCGGCGGGGCCGTGGATCGGCCCGGCGGGAGCCGCCTCCGGCAGGGGGCGCTGCTTGCTCTCCAGGCTGGGCTCGAGGTGCAGGGTCAGGGCGATCTCACTGGGGGTGGCGTGATGGCCCTCCCGATCGCCATACAGCTCCCGTGCCTTCTGGAACACCGGGGCCGCCATGAACCAGTTGGCCATGCGGCAGCGCAGCCGCTCCGCCCCCGGCAGCCCCCGGCCTGCCGCCGTGGCGTAGGCCTGGGCGAAGGCGGCCTTGCCGGTGGCGATGTTGCCGCCGTGGCCATTGACCACGAAGATCCGCTCGAAGCCATGGCCCGCCAGCGAGAGCACGATGTCGTGCAGCACGGCGATCAGGGTGCTGGGCTGGAGGCTCACCGTGCCGGCGAAGCCCAGATGGTGTTCCGCCATGCCGAAGGCCTGAGCGGGCGTCACCAGCACGCCCGTGCGGCGGCCCACCTCCAGGGCCACCGCTTCAGCTGTGAGGGCATCGGTGCCGATCGCGCCCGTGGGGCCGTGCTGCTCGGTGGAGCCCAGCGGCACGATCACGCCGCGGCAGCGCTCCAGGTAGGTCTCCACCTCCGGCCAACTGCGCAGTTGCAGGCGGATCGCCTCAACACTGGTGGAGCCGGCCTTGGAGGCGGCGGCGGCGGGCGAGGTCACAGGCAGAACAGAGCTGGCTTCATCCTGGCGGGGTCATGGTGAACAGCGGGACTCCGGCCTCCTCTGCCTAGAGTTGAGAAGCGCTGCGCCGCCAAGCCCATGCTGCACCGCAAGCTCTCCCAGTTCTGTGCTGAACAACGGCCCGTGTGGGTGTTCCTGCGCGATCAGCAGCGCTGGATCGAGGAGGCCCTGATCACCGAAATCGAAGGCGATCTGGTCACCCTCCACTACGACGCCGAGGAGGACGACGAGACCCACAGCTGGGAGGAGAGCGTGCGTCTGGACTCGATCGGAGCCGTGAGCACACGCCTGTCGTATGTGAGCCGCAGTGGCATGGATGACCTGCCCACCGCTGAAGACTGCCCGGAGGCCGAACGGCTCAGCAGCTGATCGCAGCGGCTGAGCCGTTCGGCTGATCAGTGGGCGGTGCCGTTGCCGTCGTAGGCATCGGTGTCGTAGTAGCCGCCCTTGGTGCCGAAGAACAGGGTGGAGAGGCAGAACAGGCCACTGGTGAGCAGCAGCACGGTGGCCAGCGTGAAACCGGAGGAGTCCATGGCGAAGCGGGAAGAGTGGGCTGAGCTTGCCACCAGTGTGCTCCCTGCCACCTTCTTTGGCAGGCCCGCCGAGCAGGTGGCCCCGGAATTGGTGGGCTGCTGGCTGATCCGGCGGCTGCAGACGGGCGAGCAGCTGCGCGGCCTGATCGTGGAAACGGAGGCCTATGCCCAGCAGGAGCCGGCCTGCCATGGGTCCCGCCGCCGCTCGCCCCAGAACGAGACGCTGTTCGGGGAGCCCGGCCGGTTTTACGTGTATCTCACCTACGGCATCCATCACTGCGTGAATCTGGTGACCGGCTGCCTCGATGAGGCCAGCGGAGTGCTGCTGCGGGCGGTGCAGATCCCCGATGAGCCGGCCCGGGTGGCGGCCGGCCCAGGACTGCTGGCCAGGCGCTTCGGCATCGATCGCCGCCATGACGGCTTGCCGGCGCGGCCTGACTCGGGCCTCTGGCTGGCACCGCGCCTGCTGCCGCCTGGGATGGATGGCAAGCTCACCCAGACCACGCGCGTCGGCATCAGTCAGGCCCAGGAGCTGCCCTGGCGCTGGTACCTGCGCTCCAGCCCCTGTGTCAGCCGCCGGGCCCGCGGCGACCGCCTGGTGCGCCCGGGGGCAGGCCTCTAGGTTGAGGGTGTTTGCGCCTCCCGGGATTGGGCAGCTGGGCTCATCGCCATGTCATTGATCTGGCGGCCTTCTCGCTGGACGATCTGGCCATGGTTCTGGAGTTGGCCCAACGCTTCCGCGCCATGCCGGTCAGCGGCGCCCGCAAGCTGCCGGCGCTGCAGGGGCGTCTGATGACCAGCCTGTTCTTCGAGCCCAGCACCCGCACCCGCAGCAGCTTCGAGCTGGCGGCAAGACGCCTCTCGGCCGATGTGCAGAGCTTCTCGCCGTCATCGAGCTCCCTGGCCAAGGGGGAGAGCCTGCTGGACACGGCCCGCACCTACGTGGCCATGGGGGCCGACGTGCTGGTGGTGCGGCATCACTGCGCTGGCATCCCGCAGCGGCTGGCGGAAGACCTCGATCAAGCCGGTGAGCGGGTCGCGGTGCTCAATGCCGGCGATGGCCTGCACAGCCACCCCAGCCAGGCCCTGCTCGACCTCTTCACCCTGGCGCGCCACTTCAATCCCCTCGCCCCCACGCCCGAGAGCCTGCGGGGCCGGCGCATCGTGATCGTGGGGGATGTGCTCCATTCCCGGGTGGCCCGCTCCAACCTCTGGGCCCTCACCGCCTGTGGCGCCGAGGTGGTGCTGTGCGGGCCGGCCACCCTGCTGCCGGAGAGCTTTGCGGCCTTCGTGGCGGCTCCACCGCCCGGCCAGGCCAGCGATCCGGTGCAGGAGCGGGGCGGCGTCACGGTGCTGCGCGACCTCGACGCCGCCCTCGACGGCGCCGACGCCGTGATGACCCTGCGACTGCAGAAGGAGCGCATGCGCAGCCACCTGCTCACCAGCCTGGACTCCTACCACCGGGCCTATGGCCTCAGCCACGAGCGTCTCAGGCGCTGCGGCCGTGCCGTGCCCGTGCTCCATCCGGGGCCGGTGAACCGCGGCGTGGAGATGGCCTCGGCTCTGCTGGATGACCCCGCCGTGTGTGCGGTGGAGGAACAGGTGCGCAACGGCATCCCTGTGCGGATGGCGCTGCTCTATCTGCTGGCCACGGAGGCCATGGCCGCGCCTGGTCTCACAACAGCTTGAAGCCGTCGAGCAGCAGTCCGTAGAGCAGGCCGACGCGCCCCATGTCCAGCAGCTGGAGTCCGAGGCGCTGATCGGCCTGGCGGAGCAGGGGCCCCCGGGCCCGGATCGCCAGCTCGATCACCAACACGCAGATCACCGCGCCAACGGGGTCGATCTGGGAGAGCTGACCGCTGATCGAAGCCACCACGCCGCCGATCGAAAAGCTCATCAGCAGCACGATCAGCTGCAACGACAGCCGGCGCCATGGATTGGTGGCCCAGCGCTGCAGGCGACCGCTGGCCTGGGCGATGCTCAGCTGGAAGCGGGTCTGCTGGAAGCGGGGCTGCTGAGCGGGCCGCTGCTGGAGGTTGGCCACGGATGGGTCGGAGACTCAGCAGCAAGGGGGAGGCAGGACGGTTGAGCTGGCGATCCCCATCACCCGGCCCGGTCCTGCCTTCCATGGTCTACACCATCTCTGGAGCCTTGACAGCCCCTTGACGCTACTGATAGGGGATTCCAATAAAAAAGCCCGTGGCCTGGGGCCCGGGCGGGGTGATGGGGACCCCGTCAGCAAAGCGATTGATGCTGGCCTGATCAAGGGGCCTGGGTCGTTTGACGGAGCGTCCATTGACACCCTTGACGCCAGGGTTGGGGCGGCGCAGAGCGGGACTCAGCTGTCGCTTTCCTTCTTGCGGGATGACTTGCCCTCCAGCAACTCCAGCAGCGCCTCCATCTGGGCCATCACTCCGCGCACTTCACCGGCTTCCGGCAGGAGACCATCCTCCATCACGCCCTGATGCATCTCGCGGAGCTCCTGGCGGATGTAGCGCAGGTGGCTCACCACCTGTTCGCGCTTCGACTGCGACATGGATGGGCAGAAACTGTCACGTCTCTTTTACAACATCGCCGGTTGCGTATCGATCAGGGCCCGGATCAGCGCCGGGATCACTTCTGGCCGAACCGGGCCCGGGCCTCGGCGTAGAAGGCCCCATCCACCTGCTCAAGGCCAGCTTCAGCGGCCATGGCCTCAACGCGCCTGCGCACGGCAGGCCGCACAAAAAGGGCACTTCCTTCAGGGCGGCCTCGGCCTCAGCGGTCCAGGTCGTGGGAGCTGGCATCGTCAGTACGGCCTGCGGTCAAGCCGGATCGCTGCACCGGCCTCAGAATGGAGAATAGGGGACTCGAACCCCTGACCTCTGCGGTGCGATCGCAGCGCTCTACCAGCTGAGCTAATTCCCCTCAGGGGGCCATTATCGCCCCAGCCCTTCCGCCTGCCAGCCGCTCCGCCATCTCCCCATCGCCATCTCCCCCTCGCCATGGCCTCCTTGTCTGAGTCGATCACTCCGGAGCGGCTTGCCGCCTTTGACGAGGCCATGACCGCCGTGCTGGCCCAGCGCCTGGACGAAGACGATTACCCCACCCCCTTCGACGGCCTCTCGGACTGGCACCTGATGCGGGCCCTGGCGATCCACCGGCCCGAGCTGGCGCGCCCCTACGTGCACCTGGTGGACCAGGAGCCCTTTGATGAGGACTGAGGGGCAGGGCCTGCTCCAGCCCCACCTCGCCCCCTCCTCAACGCCGCCTGCCGATCCCCTCTGCGGGCGGCGCATCCTGGTGGGCATCAGCGGCAGCATCGCGGCGGTGAAGCTGCCGCTGCTGGTGAGCGCCCTGGTGCAGCGGGGGGCCGAGGTGCGCTGTGTGCTCACGCCCAGCGCCGAGCGCCTGGTGAGCGCAGCATCCCTGGCCTGTCTCAGCCGCCAGCCCTGCTGCCTGGAGGCCGACCAGTGGAGCCACCGGGCGCCCCGTCCCCTGCATGTGGAGCTGGCGGAGTGGGCGGAGCTGGTGCTGCTGGCTCCCCTCAGCGCCACCACCCTGGCCCGCTGGGTGCATGGCCTTGGCGACACCCTGCTGGCCAGCACCCTGCTGGCCTGCGAGGCGCCGGTGCTGGCGGCCGCCGCCATGAACACCTCCATGTGGGCCTCGCCCGGGGTACGGGCCAACTGGCAGGCCCTGCAGAGCTTCCCCACCGTGCTGCCCCTGGGGCCTGAGTCCGGACTGCTGGCCTGCGACCGCCAGGGCCAGGGCCGCATGGCCGACCCCGAGCTGCTGCTTCTGGCGCTGGAATCCCTCGCCCTCTGGGGTCCGAAGCGCGACTGGCAGGGCCGTGGCCTGCTGGTGAGTGCCGGCCCCACCCGCGAGCCCCTGGATCCGGCTCGCTGCCTCACCAATCCGAGCACGGGCCGCATGGGCGTGCTGCTGGCCCAGGCGGCCCGGCTGCGGGGGGCACGGGTGGAGCTGGTGCATGGTCCGCTGGCGCTGCCGGCCGGCTGGCTCGAGGGGCTCAACGCTGAGGCGGTGCTCACGGCGGCTGAGATGCGCCAGGCCTTGCTGGCCCGTCAGCCGGGGGTTCAGGCCGTGGCGATGGTGGCGGCCGTGGCCGACCATCGCCGCAGCCAGCCCCTGGACACCAAGCTGGACAAGCAGGCCCTGGAGCAGGCCCTCGCCAGCGGTTGGGAGCCGGTGCCGGATCTGCTGGCCGAACTGGTGCACGGCAGGCCGCGGGGGCAGCGCATTCTCGGCTTCGCGGCCCAGACGGGCGATGTGCTCCCCCAGGCCCGGGTCAAGTTCGCGCGCAAGGGCTGCGATCTTCTGTTCGCCAACCCCATCGATCAGCCCCAGGCGGGCTTCGGCGGGCACAGCACCAGTGGCTGGTTGCTTGGCCCAGGCGATCAGGTGGGCGTGTTGCCAACGGCCCGCAAGCTGGCCGTGGCCCACCACCTGCTCTCGGCCCTGGCCGCCTGAGCCGGGCCCAACGGGGCAGTTCAGGCGGCCAGGGACTCTTCTTCTGCGGCGTCGACCTGCAGCAGATCGATGAATGTGCGCAGCTGCAGCCGGGGGATGTAGGGCCAACCGCCGCTCTGTTCCATGCGGCGCAGCAGGTTGAACAGCTGGTTGCGGTCGGCGGGGAGGCTGCTCCGGAAGGCCCCGTCCTGAATGCTGCGATGCAGCATCTCAAGCTGGCGCAGCAGGTCGAGCAGCTGCTGCGGATCGCCTCGGAGCTCCTCGGCCAGGCTGGCGGTCTGGCTGAGCAGGCTGTCGAGCCGCTGCTGGCGCCCGTCCGTGAGCGTGGATGGCTGCTGGGCTGGCGGGGTCGTGGTCTGTGGTGTGGTGATCGGAACCTTCGGCTCTCGCATACAGGTTGTTGAGAGCCGCGACATCGTACGGGGAATCAGGGTTTTGCACCGGTAGGATCCGCCCCGGCCCAGTTACTGCCCACTCTCTGCGGCGTTCTCCCCATGCGTTTTCGTCCTCTGCTGGCCCTCGCGCTGGCGCTGTGTCTGACCCTGGTGACCGCTTGCAGCGGTGGGGCCAAGGCCGTGGATCGCGCCAATCTCACCTACGAAGACATCCACAACACCGGCCTGGCCAACGACTGCCCCTCCCTGCCCGAATCGGCCCGCGGTTCGATCCCCCTGGATTCCGGCACCGCCTACCAGCTCAGGGAGATCTGCATGCACCCCGCCGAGGTGTTCGTGAAGGGCGAACCCGCCAACAAGCGCCAGGAGGCCCAGTTCGTCGCCGGCAAGATCCTCACCCGCTTCACCACCAGCCTGGATCAGGTCTATGGCGACCTGACCGTCAGCGGTGACTCCCTCAACTTCAAGGAGCAGGGCGGTCTCGATTTCCAGATCGTCACCGTGTTGCTGCCCGGCGGTGAGGAGGTGCCCTTCGTGTTCTCCAGCAAGCAGCTCAAGGCCACGGCCGACGGCGCCGCCATCAGCACCAGCACGGACTTCACCGGCACCTACCGGGTGCCCAGCTACCGCACCTCCAACTTCCTGGATCCCAAGTCGCGCGGGCTCACCACCGGCGTGGACTACACCCAGGGCCTGGTGGGCCTCGGCGCCGACGGTGATGGCCTGGAGCGCGAGAACATCAAGAGCTACGTGGACGGCGCCGGCTCGATGGAGCTGGCGATCACCCGGGTGGATGCCAGCACCGGTGAGTTCGCCGGTGTGTTCACCGCCCTGCAGCCCTCCGACACCGACATGGGCTCCAAGGATCCCCTTGACGTGAAGATCACCGGTGAGGTCTACGGCCGTCTGGAGCAGGCCTGATCCGGCCTGCCCGCGCCCGGGCTCGCTCCAATCCACGCGACTGGGGGCCTGCGGGCCCCTTTTTTTGTGCAGACCGGCGGCCACAACCCCGGGCCTGGGCCCATCTGGGAGAATCTGTGCCCATCAACGCCGTCGTTCCGATGACCTCCTCCACCCTGGCTGGCCTGATCGCGCCCCACGGAGGCACCCTGGTGGATCTGATGGTGCCCGGGGGGGAGCAGGAGGCCGTGCGGGCCGGGGTGGATCGGGTGCTCGAGTGCAGCGATCGCAACGCCTGCGACGTGGAGCTGCTGGTGGTGGGCGGCTTCTCGCCCCTGCGGGGCTTCATGCACCAGGAGGACTACGACGCGGTGGTGGCCGGTCATCGCACCACCAGCGGCCTGCTGTTCGGTCTGCCGATCGTTTTCGACACCGATGAGCAGAGCGTGGCCGTCGGCGAGCGGCTGCTGCTCACCTACAAGGGCCAGGACCTGGCCGTGCTCACGGTGGGGAGCAAGTGGGAACCCGACAAGGCCCGCGAAGCCCAGGGCTGTTACGGCACCACCTCGATCGAGCACCCTGCCGTGCGCATGATCAGCGGCGAGCGCGGCCGCTTCTACCTCGGTGGCCGGCTGCAGGGGCTGGCGTTGCCCCAGCGGGTGTTCCCCTGCAAGACCCCGGCCGAGGTGCGTGCCACCCTGCCGGAGGGTCAGAGCGTGGTGGCCTTCCAGTGCCGCAACCCCATCCACCGCGCCCACTACGAACTGTTCACCCGGGCCCTGGAGGCCAGCAATGTGAGCGAGCAGGCGGCGGTGCTCGTGCACCCCACCTGCGGCCCCACCCAGGACGACGACATCGCCGGTGCCGTGCGCTTCCAGACCTATGAGCGCCTCGCCGCTGAGGTGAACAACCCCCGCATCCGCTGGGCCTACCTGCCCTACTCGATGCACATGGCGGGCCCCCGCGAGGCCCTGCAGCACATGATCATCCGCAAGAATTACGGCTGCACCCACTTCATCATCGGCCGGGACATGGCCGGCTGTAAGTCGAGCCTCAGCGGCAGCGATTTCTACGGCCCCTACCAGGCCCAGGACTTCGCCCGTGACAACGCCTCCGAACTGGGCATGGAGACGGTGCCCTCCCTCAACCTCGTGTACACCGAGGAGGAGGGCTATGTGACAGCGGAGCACGCCGAGGCCCGGGGGCTGCACATCCGCAAGCTGAGCGGCACCCAGTTCCGTCAGATGCTGAGGGGCGGCGAGGAGATCCCGGAATGGTTCGCCTTCCGTAGTGTGGTGGAGGTGCTGCGGGCTGCGGCCTGAGGCGCCGGCGCAACAGGCGGCTCACCGCCGGTTAACATTCCGTTACTAAATCTCTCAGCTGAGGCGAGGCCTTGAACAAACGCTGGCGCAACGCGGGGCTGTACGTGCTCCTGGTGGTCGTGGTGATTGCCGTGGGCACCGCCTTCCTCGACCGACCCGACCCGGCCAACGCGCCGCGCACCTTGCGCTACAGCGACTTCGTCGAAGCCGTTCAGGACAACGAAGTGTCCCGGGTGCTGATCGCCCCCGACCGCGGCACCGCCCAGGTGGTGGAGAACGATGGCCGCCGCGCCGTGGTCAACCTGGCCCCCGACAAGGACCTGCTGAAGCTGCTCACGGACCACAACGTGGACATCGCGGTGCAGCCGAGCCGCGAGCCGGCCGCCTGGCAGCAGGCCGCCGGCAGCCTCATCTTCCCGCTGCTGCTGCTGGGGGGGCTGTTCTTCCTGCTGCGGCGCGCCCAGGGGGGTGGAGGCAACCCGGCCATGAGCTTCGGCAAGAGCAAGGCACGGGTGCAGATGGAGCCCCAGACCCAGGTGACCTTCGGCGATGTGGCCGGCATCGAGGGCGCCAAGCTGGAGCTCACCGAAGTGGTGGACTTCCTCAAGAATCCTGATCGCTTCACCGCCGTCGGCGCCAAGATCCCCAAGGGCGTGTTGCTGGTGGGCCCCCCCGGCACCGGCAAGACGCTCCTGGCCAAGGCCGTGGCCGGCGAGGCCGGGGTGCCCTTCTTCTCGATCTCCGGTTCGGAATTCGTGGAGATGTTTGTGGGCGTCGGTGCCAGCCGGGTGCGGGATCTGTTTGAGCAGGCCAAGAAGAGCGCTCCCTGCATCGTCTTCATCGATGAGATCGACGCTGTGGGCCGTCAGCGGGGCGCTGGCCTCGGCGGCGGCAACGACGAGCGGGAGCAGACCCTCAACCAGCTGCTCACCGAGATGGATGGCTTCGAGGGCAACACCGGGATCATCATCGTGGCGGCCACCAACCGCCCCGACGTGCTGGATGCCGCGCTGCTGCGCCCAGGGCGCTTCGACCGCCAGGTGGTGGTGGACCGGCCCGATTACAGCGGTCGCCTCCAGATCCTGGAGGTGCACGCCCGCGGCAAGACCCTGGCGAAGGATGTGGACCTCGACAAAGTGGCCCGCCGTACCCCTGGCTTCACCGGTGCCGATCTGGCCAACCTGCTGAATGAGGCCGCCATTCTCGCGGCCCGACGCCAGCTCACCGAGGTGGCGATGGATGAGGTCAACGATGCGATCGAGCGGGTGATGGCCGGTCCGGAGAAGAAAGACCGGGTGATGAGCGAGAAGCGCAAGCGGCTGGTGGCGTATCACGAGTCAGGCCATGCCCTGGTGGGGGCCCTGATGCCCGATTACGACCCCGTGCAGAAGATCTCGATCATTCCTCGCGGTCAGGCCGGTGGCCTCACCTTCTTCACCCCCAGTGAGGAGCGCATGGAATCGGGGCTCTATTCCAGGGCCTATCTGCAGAACCAGATGGCCGTGGCCCTGGGCGGTCGCGTGGCCGAGGAACTGGTCTACGGCGACGATGAAGTCACCACCGGCGCCTCCAACGACCTGCAGCAGGTGGCCCGGGTGGCGCGCCAGATGGTCACCCGCTTCGGCATGAGTGAGCGCATCGGTCCGGTGGCCCTGGGCCGTAGCCAGGGCGGCATGTTCCTCGGCCGCGACATCGCCGCCGAGCGCGACTTCTCCGAAGACACCGCGGCCACCATCGATGAGGAGGTGAGCCAGCTGGTGGAAGACGCCTACCGCCGGGCCACCGAGGTGCTCAGCAACAACCGGGCCGTGCTCGATCAGCTGGCTGAACTTCTGGTGGAGAAGGAAACCGTGGATGCTGAGCAGCTCCAGGAGCTGCTGCTGCAGAGCGATGTGCGGGTGGCTGAGTACGTCTGAGCCCCCTTTGGTTGACCAGGCCGGTTGATCGCGATCGCCTCCTTCCCACCGTTTCTCGATGCGCTGCGCCGCCAGCCCCTGCTGGTGGTGCTTCGTGCTGAGCAGCCCCGCCAGCTCGAGCCGGCCCTGGCAGCCCTGGATGCCATGGGGTTGGTCCACGTGGAGATCAGCTGGCAGCCCCATCCCGACTGGGCCATCCAGTGCCGGGCGCTCCAGCAGGCCCATCCGCGCTTGCGGCTGGGGGCGGCGTCGCTCTGCAGCCCGGAGGCGATTCGGGCCACGGCTGCTGCGGGTCTGGGCTACGGGGTGTCACCCGTGCTGATTCCGGAGCTCTGGCACGAGGCCTGCCGCCTGGACCTGGCCCTCGTGCCGGGTGTGTTCACGCCCACCGAGGTGATGCAGGCCAGGCAGCTGGGCTGCCCGGCCGTGAAGCTGTTCCCGGCTGCCAGCTTGGGCTCCCACTACTGGAGCCGCCTGCGCCGGCCCCTGGGAGCCCTGCCGTTCTGCATCGCGGCCGGCGGTCTGGCCCCCCACGACGTGCGGCCCTGGCTGCAGGCTGGCGTCGATGCCGTGGCCCTGGGTGGCAGCCTCGACCGGAGCGGCGCCATGGCCGAGCTGAAGGCCCTGATCAGCGAGCTGCGCTCCCGCTGAGCCCCTTCACCACAGGCTGCACTGCCCCTGCTGGCGCAGCAGATGGTCGGCCAGCACCAGGGCCACCATCGCCTCCACCATCGGTACGGCCCTCGGCAGCACGCAGGGGTCGTGGCGCCCCTTGGCGGCCAGGGTGGTGGCGGCACCGCTGGCATCGATGGTCTGTTGCTGCTTGCGGATCGTGGCGGTGGGCTTGAAGGCCACCCGGATCACGATCATTTCGCCGTTGCTGATGCCACCCTGGATGCCGCCTGAATTGTTGGTGGCGGTGTGCAGGCTGCCGTCGTCCGTGGGCAGGAAGGCGTCGTTGTGCTCGCTGCCCATCAGCAGGGTGCCGGCGAAGCCGGAGCCGATTTCGAAGCCCTTGGTGGCCGGCAGCGACATCACCGCCTTGGCCAGATCCGCCTCCAGCTTGTCGAACACGGGCATGCCCAGCCCCACCGGCGGCCGCCGCACCACGCACTCGATCACACCACCGCAGGAATCGCCCTCCCGGCCGATCGCCTCGATCCGCTCCACCATCTGCTCGGCGGCTTCGGGGTCGGGGCAGCGCACGATGGTCGCCTCCACATCCTCGAGGCTCACGCTGGCCGGGTCGATCTCATGCGCCTCAATGGTGTGGATCCGCTTCACCCAGGCCAGCACTTCAGTGCCGCAAGCCCTGGCCAGCAGTTGTTTGGCGATGGCGCCGGCCGCCACGCGAGCGATGGTTTCCCGGGCTGAGGCGCGGCCGCCGCCGCTGCGGGCCTGGATGCCGTACTTGGCCTGGTAGGTGGCGTCGGCGTGCGAGGGGCGGAAGGCCACCGCCATCTCCTTGTAATCCCCGGGGCGCTGGTCCTTGTTGCGCACCACCATGGCGATGGGCGTGCCGAGGGTCTGGCCGTCCAGCAGGCCGCTGAGAATCTCGACGCGGTCGTCTTCCTTGCGGGGGGTGGTGATCTTGCTCTGGCCCGGTTTGCGCCGATCGAGATCCCGCTGGATGTCCTCCACGGCGAGCGCCAGCCGCGGCGGGCAGCCATCCACGATCACCCCCACGCCACCGCCGTGGGATTCGCCGAAGCTGCTGATGCGAAAGAGCTGGCCGAAGCTGCTGCCCATGGCTGCCACACAGTGCTGCGAGCGTAGGGGCTGGGCCTTGGCGGCCGCTTGGCACGGTGGTTGAGAGGTGAAACCATCAAAAAGCCCCCCTGCTGAGAGGGGGGCTGGGGGGATTCCGTCAGGTCTGGAGCTGAAGAGGGCTGAAGCCTCAGCCGATCGCCGGGGCGGTCAGAGCCACGGGGGTGGCTTCAG
>NZ_JADEWM010000017.1:0-8622 GCF_015207615.1 Cyanobium sp. LEGE 06113
CGCCGCGACAGCCTGGTCACGATCCCGATCCCCGCTGCGATCTCAGGCTCCAGCGGGCTTCCGAACAACCACTCTCTACCGGTCAACCAGATTGACGCCACCCGTCAACCTGATTGACACGGGACAGACGACAATCTGGTTGATGCAAAGCGCGCGCGCATTGCATCGTTACTTAGGTTACTTGCGTAAGGTTGTTGCATCAACATTTGGCGCAAGGTGGCGGTCATGCCGAGCGGTGCTGCGGCTGACAGGCGTGAGGTTGGAGCGGTCGGCCCTGATCCGCAGCGCAGACGGGCCGCGATGGAGGCTGCCCGCCAGCGCTACGGGGGCCTGAGTACTGCTGGTAAGCGCAAGTTGCTGGACGAGCTGGAGGCGATCACGGGGTATCACCGCAAATCGCTGCTGCGGCTGCTCAATCGCAAGGCTGCTGCCCCCGTCGAATCAGAAGGGCCGCTCGATCAGGCGTCCCTCAAGCCCCATCCCCGGCGCCGCTATGGCCCCGAGGCAGCAGAGGCGCTGGTGCCGTTGTGGGAAGCGAGTGATCGGTTGTGCGGTAAGCGCCTGGCGGCCCTGCTACCGCTGTTGGTGGAGTCTCTGGAGCAACACGGCCACCTGAACCTGGCGCCGGCGGTGCGTGAGCACGTGCTGGCAATGAGCAGCGCCACGATCGATCGGCTGCTGGCACCGATCCGCAAGGCCAGCGCTGCCAACAACTGGCGGCGGCCGCCGCGGGCCTACAGCGCCGTCAGGCGGCGGGTGCCGGTGCGCACGTTCAAGGGCTGGAGCGATCACAGCGAGCCCGGCTGGCTGGAAATCGATCTGGTGGCTCACTGCGGCGGCCGCATGCAGGGCCCATTTCTGTGGACCCTGATGGCCACGGATATCGCCACGGGCTGGAGCGAAAGCCTGCCGATCCTGGTGCGCGATGGCGCGGTGGTGCTCACGGCCCTGCAGCTGATCCGCCGGCAACTGCCGTTTCCACTGCGGGGGATCGATGCCGACAACGACCCGGTGTTCATGAACAGCCTGATGCAGGCCTGGTGTGACCGGCCGGGCCACCAGATCGTGCTCACCCGCTCCAGGGCGTACCAGAGCAATGACCAGGCCTGGGTGGAGCAGAAGAACGGGATGCTGGTGCGCCGGGTGGTGGGCTACCAGCGGCTGGAGGGTCTGGAGGCGGCCCAGGTGCTGGGCGAGCTGTACGGCGCCCTGCGGCTGTTCACCAACCTGTTCCAGCCATCGTTCAAGCTCAAAAGCAGTGAGCGCGACGGCGGCCGGATCAAACGGCAGCACCACCCACCGCGAACGCCCCTGCAGCGGTTGCTGGCCACTGGCATGCTGAATGAGGAGACGGTCGAACCCTGGCGGGAGCTGCAGCGCCGCAGTGACCCGGTGGCCCTGCTCACCACGATCCGACGCTGCCAGGGACAGTTGGCGGTGCTGGCCAGCGGTGAACAGGGCTCTGCGTTGCAGGCCAGTCGAGTGGAAAGGGATCTGGCTGCTGAGAACCGATCGCTGGAGGTATTCCTGGGCGGGCTGCAGACCCTCTGGCAGAGCAACCAGCCCAGGCGTCGCAAGCCCAAACCCCGCAGCGGCAAGCGCTCCAGGCCCGATCCGTTTGAGCCGGATGTGGAGCGGATTGAGCAATGGCTGCAGACCGAGCCCCAGCTCCAGGCCAAGACGCTGCTGGAGCGTCTGATCCGCCACAACCCGGAGCGCTACGGCGCAAGCCACCTGCGCACCCTGCAGCGGAGCCTGCGCGGTTACCGGCTGCAATGGATCGAGAACGAGATGGCCGCTCTGGCGGTGGCCGGGCCTCCAAGCCTGGTGGAAGGCGAAAGCGTGGAGAAGCCAGTGTTACCAGGCGTCAATTGAAACGGGTAACAAGTTGTTGATGCAAAGCGCGCGTCAACCTGATTGACGTCGGACACCCTGGCCTGGGAAGGTCCGCTCCAGGTGCAGTAGCAGCGTTTGGGGTTCAAGCTGCGGCGACTTCTCGAGCATGGATACCAGCACGGTGTCCCACACGTCCGCCACTGGATCAGCTCGGGTGCGCAACCGCCGTCCAGGCTGCTGCTGTTGGCCCTCGGGCTGGAGCTGCCCCCGATCGATCCGCTGGGCGCTGCCCACCGAGATCCCCACCGCATCAGCCGCCACCTGCTGGCTGAGCCCATCGGCCCGTCTGGCAATGTACCGCTCCTTGATCCGCTACGACAAAGGGGCGGGCATCACAACGCTGCAGACCGGAATCGGAGCCCTGTTATTGCGTCTTGAGACCCGCCTATGTAGCGTGGTGACCCTCCTGCCTAATCGTCGCCGAACAAGTTAGGTTGATCTATAGATGACCGACTCCATAATGCGGTGGCTTCAAGCAACAGATATCAACGAAGCACTCCTTGCCATCCCAGAGATTGAGAGATCAGACGCTAAGGTCTTGAGCGGCAAGTCCAGCCCAGTCTTCAAGACCGCCAATGAAGTCTATCGCTTTGCCACTTCAAGATGGACTGCAGAACAATTCCTGAAGGAAAAGTCTGTACTTGACGAACTCAAGGGGCAAGCTCCTTTCTTCACCCCGATAGTCACGCACTTCAGCACAGAGCCTGTATACATAGCCCAGGAGTTGTTGCCCGGCATCCAGGCCAATTCAGCTTGGTTTTCTCGCCAAGACCCCGACTGCAAGGACAGACTTATTAAGTGCATGGCTTACTTCTTGGCCTGGCTACACGATCTTGATTCATCTAGGTTCAATATTGCAGATACAAAGCATGGAGAAGCTATTGCAGACAGGTTTGACGTGTATATTGACGCGTTTTCTCAATTAGAGCACGGAAAGGAGTTGGCGTCTTTTGCGTCGGACACATTTAGAATGCTTGCGGTTCTTAATACCAGCGATATTCAGCCTTCTCTCCTCCATGGAAACTTTGTCTTGCAGAATTGCTTGGTCGAAGAAAGCACTGCCTCCCTGCTTTCTGTCGTAGATTTTACTGTCTGCTGGATTGGAGACTACCATTGGGACTTTACGGTCCTGCGTGGTGGGGTAGGGGATAGATACTTTGCAAAAATACTGGAAGTCTACTCAAGAATTACACGAAAGATCCCGAACATTTCGCTAATCATGGCCCTTGAGCGCACACAGCTATGCCATTTTCTGTACTGGATCAAAGGCGGTGCTGTTCAAGACGCAATTGTCAGCGACATAAGAAACTGGAGCCCTTTAGACACTGCGAACACTTGAAGCCTGCGCTTTGTGCCCGGCGCTTCTCCTGGAAAAGCTGATTCAAAGTCTTAATTCAAGCTTGGTTCTGGCTTTCTCGTCGGCATCGCCAATAGCGCCGTGATGTCGGGAGTTACGGCCTGCAAGCCGGCTCGGATCGACTGAAATCCAGCCAGTCGGAGCACGGTTGAGGGCTGCCGTTCTCAGCTTGGCCATCGGCCCAGTGACGTGACCCCCTTTGTTGCTCCAGTGCCTATGAGCGCTGATGGGTGAGCAGGCCGCTTCCCATTGCTTGAGACGAAAGATGATGCGACTGGCGTCACTAACCCAGTGAGTTCATTGGCCATAGAGGCCACCGTAATCGCTGCTAACTTATTTGGGAAGGGGCTTTACAGCCATAGCAAACTCAAACTGCAACGGCTTGGCGATCGGTCACCAATCCCACCGCCTCCTTCTCACTGGGCGGCACCAGCACCCTGAACCGCCTCGTCCAGGCGCTCCAGTCAGCCAGGATGGCGCTGGCCTTGGTGCTGCCCGTGAGCTCCAAATGGGCTTGGAGCAAGGGTTTCAGTAGGGCTTCCTGCTCCGGAGTGGAGAGATCACACAGCGTCACCGTCTCGGGGTTGAGGCGATCGGCCAGGCCACCGGCCTCATCCAGCAGGAAGGCCACCCCACCAGTCATCCCCGCCGCCACGTTGCGGCCCGTGGGGCCGAGCACCACCACCACGCCACCGGTCATGTATTCACAGCAGTGGTCGCCCGTGCCCTCCACCACGGCCTTGGCGCCGCTGTTGCGCACGCCGAAGCGCTCGCCGGCGCGGCCCAGGGCAAACAGCTCGCCGCCGGTGGCGCCATAGAGGCATGTGTTGCCGAGGATCACCTGGCTGCCGGGATCACGGCCGCCTGGGGGAGGCAGCACGGTGATGCGGCCCCCGTTGATGCCTTTGCCCACGTAGTCGTTGGCGTCGCCCACCAGGCGCAGGTTCATGCCCTGCAGCAGGAAGGCCCCGAAGCTCTGGCCGGCGGCTCCGGTGAAGCTGAGGTTGAGCTGGCCCAGGAAGCCGCGGTTGCCGTGGCGAGCCGCGATTTCGCCGGCCAGGCGCGCGCCCACGCTGCGGTCGGTGTTGACGATCGCCAGGCTGCGGCTGAGGGCGCCATGGCTTTCGATGGCAGCCATCAGCTCGGGATCCTGCAGCAAGGCGTCTTCCAGGATCGGGCCGTTGCCGTGGGCCTGGGGGTCATGGCGCAGCAGGAGCGCTCCACCGCCTCGGCCAACGGGTCGATCAGGCAGGAAAGATCCAGGCAGCTCGTCTTGGTGAGGGGCACCTCGCGGGCCTGCAGCAGTTCCGTGCGGCCGATCAGGTCTTCGAGGCGGGCCACGCCGAGCACGCTCAGCAGCTGGCGCACCTCCTCGGCCACGAACAGGAAGAAGTTCACCACGTGCTCCGGCAGGCCGGTGAAGCGCTGGCGCAGGGCCTCCTTCTGGGTGGCCACCCCCACCGGGCAGTTGTTGGTGTGGCAGACCCGGGCCATGATGCAGCCCTCGGCGATCATCGCCACCGAGCCGAAGCCATACTCCTCGGCCCCCAGCAGGGCCGCGATCAGCACGTCCCAGCCGGTCTTGAGGCCGCCATCGGCGCGCAGCAGCACCCGATCGCGCAGGCCGTTGCCGAGCAGGGAGCGATGCACCTCGCTCAGGCCCAGCTCCCAGGGAGTGCCGGCGTGTTTGATCGAGCTCAGCGGCGAGGCGCCGGTGCCGCCGTCATGGCCGGAGATCTGGATCACATCGGCATTGGCCTTGGCCACCCCGGCGGCGATCGTGCCGATGCCGATCTCGGCCACCAGCTTCACGCTCACCTTCGCCGCGGGATGAACCTGGTGCAGGTCGTGGATCAGCTGGGCCAGATCTTCAATCGAATAGATGTCATGGTGCGGTGGCGGCGAGATCAGGGCCACTCCGGCCTTGCTGTTGCGCAGCCAGGCGATGTAGGGATCCACCTTGGGGCCGGGCAGCTGGCCGCCTTCGCCGGGCTTGGCGCCCTGGGCCACCTTGATCTCGATCTGCTGGCCGCTGCGCAGGTATTCCGGTGTGACCCCGAAGCGGCCTGAGGCGATCTGTTTGATGGCGGAGCAGGCGCTGTCGCCAGGGCGCAGCCCGCGGATTCCGGGCAGGGTGGCCGAGCGGCCCTCGCCATCCACATCCGGGAGCGGGTGGTAGCGGGCCGGATCCTCGCCTCCCTCACCGCTGTTGCTCTTGCCGCCGATGCGGTTCATCGCCACCGCCAGCACCTCGTGGGCCTCGCGGGACAGGGCGCCCAGGCTCATGCCACCGGTGCAGAAGCGGCTGCAGATGCTCTCCACGCTCTCCACCTGATCCAGGGGCAGGGGGGCCGGGGCGGGCCTGAGCTCCAGCAGGTCGCGCAGGGCGGTGACCGGCCGGTTCTCAAGCAGGGTCTTGTAGGTGGCGAAGTGGTCGTAGCCGGGCCCCTCGGCCACGGCGGCGTGCAGGGCCTTGGCCATGTCCGGGCTGTTGAGGTGGAACTCGCCGCCGGTGCGGTACTGCACGAAGCCCATGAACTCCAGCTTGCTGCGGTTCAGCTCGGGGAAGGCCTTGGCGTGGAAACTGAGGGTCTCGCTGGCCAGGTCAGCCAGGCTCAGCCCAGCCACCCGGCTGGTGGTGCCCGTGAAGGCCAGCTCGATCAGATCGGCACCGATGCCGATCGCCTCGAAGATCTGGGCGCCGTGATAGCTGGCCAGCAGCGAGATGCCGATCTTGGAGAGAATCTTGCGCAGGCCGTCTTCGAGGGCCTTGCGCACGTTGGCCTGCACCTGGGATGGCGTGAGGGCCGGCAGCTTGCCCCGCTCGATCAGCTTCTGGGTCTTGGGGTGGGCCAGCCAGTGGCGGGAGGTCTCCCAGGTGAGCCAGGGGCAGACGGCGCTGGCGCCAAAGCCGATCAGGCAGGCCAGGTGGTGGGTACTCCAGCACTGGGCTGTTTCCACCACCAGGGAGGTCTGCAGCCGCAGCCCTTGGCGCAGCAGGTGATGGTGCACCGCGCCCACCGCCAGCAGGGGCGGGATGTAGGTGGTGGTGGCGGTGGGGGCACCGGTCTGTCCGTCCCGGTCGGTGCGATCCGAGAGCACCAGGATCTGGCTGCCGGTGCGCACGGCCGCCTCGGCTTCGCGGCAGAGATGCTGGATGGCACTCTCGAAACCGGCCGGACCGTCGTCGATCGCCAGCAAGGTACTGAGGGTGCTTGTGGGCAGGCCCTGCTGGCCCAGGGCCTGGAGCTCGACCTCATTCAGCACCGGACTGCCCAGATGCAGCACCGCCGCCGAGGCGGGATCCGGCCGCAGCGGTGAACCGCGCTTGCCCAGGTGCATCTCCAGGCTCATCACCAGCTTTTCGCGCAGCGGGTCGATCGGCGGGTTGGTGACCTGGGCGAAGCGCTGCTTGAAGTAGTCGTAGAGCAGGTGCGGCTTGCTGGAGAGCACCGCCAGGGGGATGTCATCTCCCATGCAGTAGGTGGGCTCCTTGGCCGCACTGGCCATGTCCTCGATCACCAGATCGAAGTCTTCGGCGGTGAAGCCGAAGGCGGTCTGCTGCTGGAGCAGATCGAGGTCACTCAGCTGGCGCTGCTCCTGCCAGGGCTGGCCCAGCAGGCTGCGGCGATGCTCCGCCAGCCACACGGCGTAGGGATGGCGCTCGGCCACCTCCTGCTTCACATCCCAGTTGCGCAGCAGCCGCCCGTTCTCCAGATCCACGGCGAGCATCTGGCCGGGCCCGAGCCGGCCCTTCTCCACGATGCTGCTCTCCTGCACATCCACCACGCCGGTCTCGGAGCCCATCACCACAAAGCCGTCGCTGGTGATGCAGTAGCGGGCCGGGCGCAGGCCGTTGCGGTCGAGGGTGGCGCCCACGCTGCGGCCATCGGCGAACACCAGCAGGGCCGGGCCGTCCCAGGGCTCCTGGGTGCAGGCGGAATACTCATAAAACGCCTGGATGTCAGGCCGGTCGGCCAGCTCGGGCTGATCGCGGAAGGCCTCGGGCACCAGGGTGAGCAGGCTCTCGGTGATCGGCCTGCCGCTGCGCACCAGCAGCTCCAGGGTGGCGTCGAGATTGGCCGAGTCGCTGAAGGCGGGGTTCACCACCGGGCGCAGGTCGGCCGCGGCATGGCCCCACACCGCCTCGAGGTTCACCTCGGAGGCCTTGGCCCAGTTGATGTTGCCGAGCAGGGTGTTGATCTCGCCGTTGTGGCCCAGCAGGCGCATCGGCTGGGCCAGGGGCCAGCGGGGCAGGGTGTTGGTGCTGAAGCGGCGGTGATACACCGCAAAACTCACCGCAAAACGGGGATCGCGCAGGTCGGCGTAGAAGGCGGCCAGCACCTCCGAGCGCACCATGCCCTTGTACACAACCGTGCGGTTGCTGAGGGAGGCGAAGTAGAGGTCGTGCGGACCGGGGCCCCAGGCCTCGCGGGCCCGGTCGCCGCAGCGGCGCCGCAGGCGGAACAGCAGCCCCTCGAGCCCGTCACCATCCACATCGGCAGCCAGCAGCCACTGCTCGATCAGCGGCGCCGTGGAGCGGGCCATCGGGCCCAGCACGGCGGGATCCACGGGCACGGCTCGCCAGCCAAGGGAGCGGAGTCCCAGGCTGGCCGCCTCCGCCTCACAGAAGGCGCGGGCCTGGTCGCGGCGCGCAGGGTCGGCGGGCAGGAACACCATGCCCAGTCCGCGGGGTTCGCCTGCGGCTGCCGCCGCCGCAGGCCAGACGGCCTCCAGATAGGTCCAGGGGATGCCGCAGAGCACGCCAGCGCCATCGCCCGAGTCACCGTCCCCGCCGCAGCCGCCGCGGTGCTCCATGCAGCCCAGTCCCCGCAGGGCCTGCTGCAGCACCCAATGGGACGTCTGGCCGTTCAACGCGGCCAGGAAGCCCACCCCGCAGGCGTCCTTTTCACCGGCCACGGCCGCCGGAGCGGGGCTGTCGCAGTGGGGCCAAACAGGGCGGGTCAGTCGTGGCATAGCCCAGGGCTTCTGGAATGGGGTGTCAGCCGGCCAACCGGTGGGCCAACGTCCCCCGTGAGGGGACATGCGGCAACCGAGCCTTGACAGCAGAGACTTTGATCTTAGGGATCCCTGTCCTCCAGAAAGGTTGAGGCAGCACAGTTGGGCGGCAGGGCTAGCTTCGGCTGGCATGCACGGCCTGGATGGATTCCGTCAGAGCGAGCCGGCCGCCCCAGCAACCCGCGCGCCGCCCCCGGGGGGCGGAACAGGCCGCGGCGTGGGCAGGACATGGCATCCAACGCAAACCTCAAAAGAAACTAAATGAACCCTGCTAAGCGAGTCCATCCTAGAAATCGACTATCTTGTCTTTAGTTCTCATAAATTCAGGCACGCAAACAGTCGTCAAACAC
>NZ_JADEWM010000013.1:0-31087 GCF_015207615.1 Cyanobium sp. LEGE 06113
CGACGGGCTGACCGTGCTCGGCATGTGGCGGCGATGGCCTGGGCGCCCAGCCCGGCGCAGTAGCCCGCCAGCACGTCCCCGAGGCCGGCGCGGGCCGCGCGGGGTTCGGCTTCCCCCAGCTGCCAGCGGCGCCCATCAGGGGCGGCCACCACGCTGCGGGCTCCCTTCAGCACCAGGCCCACGCCCGCCTCGCCGGCGGCCCGGCCGGCGGCCTCCAGGGGCGGCAGCTCTGCCCACTGGGGGAAGAGGCGCTCGAACTCCGCCCCATGCGGGGTGAGCCAGGTGGGGCCCTGGCGATGACCCAGCCAGGCCGCCGCGCTGCAGCCCAGGCCTGGGGCCACCGCCAGGGCCAGACGGTTGAGGCCGTCGGCATCGAGCACCAGCAGGCCGGGCAAGCGTTGCAGCCGCTCCCACACCTCCAGCTCACGCCCTGCGCCGAGGGCAGGCTGCGGCTGGCCCCCCAGCCCCGGCCCCAGCAGCAGGGCATCGAGGCGTTCAAGAGCGGTGGCGGGAAGGGCGGCCAGGCAGAGGTGCCCCGCCGGGTCGCAGGCCAGCTCCGCGCTCACCACCACATGCGGCGCCCTGGCCACCAGCTGCCCCCCACGCCGGCGGCTCCGGCCAGCCGCACACTGGCGCAGCCGCTGGCACTGGCCCCCGCCACCGCCAGGTGCGCGGCGCCCTGGAAGCGGGCACTGCCGGCCAGCAGCAGCAGCCGGCCCCGGCCGTACTTGCTCGCCGCCGTTTCGATCCGGGGCCAGGGCGCGGTGCTCAGGTCGGCGGCAGCCAGCAGCAGCGGCGGGCTGGCGGGCAGGGCGTCCAGGGCCTGGCGGGCCAGCCCCAGGTCGATGCGCTCCAGCCGGCCCACCCAGGCCAGGGCCGCATCCTGCGCCAGGCCCTGCTTGATCAGCCCCACGGTGCAGGTGTGGATGGCCTTCGCTGCCACGGCACCGAGGCAGCGCCCCGTGTCGCTGCACAGTCCGGTGGGCACATCCAGGGCCACCAGACCCCCAGGGGCCTGCTGCTGCCGATGCTCCAGCAGGGTTTCGAGCTCGGCGCCTGGGGGCCGGCTCTGATTGAGGCCCAGCAGGGCATCAATCCAGAGGCTGGCCGCGGCGGGATCCGGCGGACCGGCCAGGGTGGGGATGCCCAGCCAGTGGGCATGGCGGCGGTGGGTGGCGGTGAGGGGTTTGCAGCGCTCAAAGGGGCACCACAGCTGCACGGCGATGCCGGCCAGGTGGAGCTCGCGGGCCACCACCAGCCCATCACCGCCGTTGTGGCCAGGCCCCACCAGCACCAGGGCCCCGCAGGCCCTCAGCCGGGGACCGTGAGCTTCCAACAGCCGCTGGCTGAGGGCCAGGCCGGCCTTCTCCATCAGCGCCTCCACCGGCAGGCCGCTCTCGAACAGCCTGGTTTCCACGGCGGCCATCTCGGCGCCGCTCACCAGCAGGTGCTCGGCGTCGCGGGCCGGCCAGGGGGTGGGGCTGGGGGTCACGGCAGGCGATGGGGCGCCGCTTCATGATGGGAGCAATGACGCCTTTCGCCCCGCCTTGCTGAGCTCCGCCCCTGCTGCCACTCCAGCCGGTGCCCAGGCCCTGGAGCGCCTGCGGGCCTGGCCCGGCGAGCACCGCGTGGCCGTGGGGCTCTCCGGCGGGGTGGACAGCTCTCTCACCGCGGCTCTGCTGGTGGAGGCGGGCTGGCAGGTGGAGGGGCTCACCCTGTGGCTGATGAGCGGCAAGGGGGCCTGCTGCGCCGAGGGGCTGGTGGATGCCGCCGGCCTCTGTGAGCAGCTGGGGGTGCCCCACCACGTGGTGGATTCCCGCGAGCAGTTCCGGGCCCAGATCGTTGACTTTCTGGTGGAGGGCTATGCCGCCGGGGTGACGCCCCTGCCCTGCTCCCGCTGCAACCGCGAGGTGAAGTTCGGCCCGATGCTCGCCTGGGCCCGGGAGCAGCGCGGCCTGGAGCGCCTGGCCACGGGCCACTACGCCCGCGTCCGCCCGGCCAGCGGTGGCGGCCGTGACCAGCTGCTGCGCGGTCTGGATCGCCACAAGGACCAGAGCTACTTCCTCTACGACCTGCCCCAGGAGGTGCTCTGCCGGCTGGTGTTTCCCCTCGGTGAACTCACCAAACCCGACACCCGCCTGGAGGCCGAGCATCACGGCCTGCGCACCGCCGCCAAGCCCGAGAGCCAGGACCTCTGCCTGGCCGACCACCACGGCTCGATGCGGGCCTTCCTGGATGCCTACCTGCCGCCGCGCCAGGGCGAGATCGTGCTGGGAGACGGCCGGGTGCTGGGCCACCACGACGGCCTGGAGCACTTCACCATCGGCCAGCGCAAGGGGCTGGGGGTGGCCTGGAGCGAGCCGCTGCATGTGGTGCGTCTCGATGGCGCCATGAACCGGGTGGTGGTGGCACCCCGCTCCGAGGCGGCCCGCCCCGACTGTGTGGTGGGCGCGGTGAACTGGGTGTCGATCGAGCCGCCCCAGCAACCGCTGGAGGTGGAGGTGCAGGTGCGCTACCGCAGCGCCCCGGAGCCGGCCCTGCTCACCCCCCTGGAACCCACCGAGGCCGATGGGGCAGCGGGCCGGCCTTACCGGGTGCAGCTGCGTTTCGCCGAAGAGCAGTTCTCCATCACCCCAGGCCAGGCCGCGGTGTTCTATGCCGGCGACGTGCTGCTCGGTGGCGGGCTGATCCAGGCTTCCCCCAACTGAGCTCGCCTCACCAGCCCTCTCTTCGCCAGCCCTCTCCTCACCAGTAGGGATCGCTGGCCAGTTCCACCGTGAGCGAGCCCGTGCGGCTGGGGGGCACCGTGGCGATGCAGGCCCGCACCACCCGGCCGTTCACCTCGATTTCGCAGGCGCCGCAGCTTCCCCCCAGGCAGCCGGTGGGGATGGTCACGCTGGCCTGCTCGGCCGCCACCAGCCAGGAGCTGCCGCTGGCCACCTGGCTGGTGTGGCCGTTGGGCCAGTGCAGGCGAACCGGAGTGGCACTCATCAGGGGGGAAGCAGGGGGGCGAGGTTCACGTGGGCCTCGAAGGCATCGGCCAGGCGATCGAGCAGGGCGTCGCGTTGCTGGGCATGGTCGCTCTGATGTTCGCTCAGCAGGGGGAGTCCTCGGCGCTGGCGCAGCTGGTTGAGCCAGCGTCGCCGCCAGGCACCGCTGTCGAACACCCCGTGCAGGTAGGTGCCCGCCACGCTGCCGCCCCGCTCTCCGATCGGCCGCCACCATCCCAGGCCGGCCTCAGCGGCCAGCGGAGCGGTGGCGGCCGCGCTCTCTGACCCGTCGCCTGCCAGACCGCCGCCCAGCAGCTCGGTGTGGCCGCGGTGAAGCTCGAAGCCGCGCAGCTCCAGCGGTGACCCTGGTGGCCACAGGGCCGGGCAGTGCCGCTGGCGCAGGGCCTTGCTGGCGCCATAGACGGTGCGCAGCGGCAGCAGGCCAAGACCCGCCTGCTCTGCCCCACCGCCCCGGATCGCCTCGCCCTCCAGGCCGCGGGGATCGCCCAGCTGCCGTCCCAGCATCTGCAGACCGCCGCAGAGCCCGAACAGGTGGCCGCCGCTGCTCACGTAGGCCGCCAGCCGCTCCCCCCAGCCGTGATCCTGCAGGGCTGCCAGGTCCCGCAGGGTCTGCTTGCTGCCCGGCAGGATCACGGCATCGGGCTGGCCGAGCTCCTCGCCGGGCCGGATCCAGCGCAGTTGCAGGCTGGGCTCGGCCTCAAGGGGATCGAGGTCGGAGAAGTTGCTGAGCGAGGGCAGCCGCAGCACGGCAATCTCCAGCTCGGCCCGGCCCTTGCTACCGCGACGCTCCAGCAGATCGAGGGAGTCTTCCGGGGGAAACAGCTCATCCAGCCAGGGCATCACCCCCAGCACGGGCACGCCGGTGTGATCCTGCAGCCAGGTTCTGCCGGCGTCAAAGAGTTCGCGCCGGCCCCGAAAGCGGTTGATCAGCAGCCCCCGGATCAAGGGGCGCTGCACCGGCGTGAGCAGCTGCAGGGTGCCCACCAGCTGGGCAAACACCCCGCCCCGTTCGATGTCCGCCACCAGCAGGCAGCGGGCCCGCAGGAACTGGGCCAGCCGCAGGTTGGTGAGGTCGCGGGCCTGCAGGTTCACCTCCACGGGGCTGCCGGCCCCCTCCAGCACCAGCCGGCCGCCGGGATGGCTGGTCTGCAGCGCGTCCAGCCCCTCCCGGATGGCGGCCCAGCCGGGGCGAAACCAGTCGCGGTAGTAGTGCTCGGCCCGGGCCGTGCCCACCGAGCGGCCCAGGTGAATCACCTCGCTGGTGCTGTCGCCCTGGGGCTTGAGCAGCACGGGATTCATGCTGCAGTGGGGCTCCAGCCCCGCCGCCCAGGCCTGCAGCGCCTGGGAGTAGGCCATCTCACCGCCGCCGCCATCCACCCAGGCGTTGTTGCTCATGTTCTGACCCTTGAAGGGCAGCGGCTGCTCACCGTGGCGGCGCAGCACCCGGCAGAGGGCGGCCGTCATCAGCGACTTGCCGGCGCCGCTGCTGGTGCCCAGCACCATCAGGGGGCTGGGCGCGAGGGCCGGATCCCTCACAGGCGCGGCCGGCTGCGCCGCAGCTGGTGCTGCAGCCGCTCCAGCAGGGACGCCTCGGGAATGGCGCCCGGCCACTGCTCCAGCAGGTCGCGCCCCATCGGCGTGAGACGCACCCGCTCGGTGAGTCCCTGGCCATCCACCTCCCGGCGCAGCACCCCCACCTGGATCAGCCAGATCCAGTGGGCCTCCACCCGCTCGCTGCCCAGGCTGCAGCTGCAGTGCTGGCCGGCATCGGCCCGGCGGCAGAAGGCACTGCTGCTGAGCGGCGTGGCGCCCACCAGCTCATAGAACGTGCGGCGGAACGGCAGGCAGCGCATCGCCTGGGAGGCCCGGGCCCAGGAGCGGGCCTGGAGGTGAGGCTGTCCTTTCATGGGGCGATTCTCCCTGACCTGACGGCCCAGATGCTGGTGCTTGCCTCCGCCTCCCCGGCCCGTCGCCGCCTGTTGCAGCAGGCGGGCCTCCCCCACCGGGTGCAGGTGAGTGGGGTGGACGAGGAGGCGTTTGCCCATGCCGATGCCCGGCAGTTGGTGCGCCAGCTGGCCCAGGCGAAGGCCGAAGCAGTGGCGGCAAAGCTGGCGGCTGAGCTGGGGAAGGCTGCCCCCACCGCTCTGCCGTCGTGGTGCGGGGTGCTGGGCTGTGATTCGGTGCTGGTGTTCGCCGGAGAGACCTTCGGTAAGCCCCGCGATGCCGAGCAAGCCGCCGCCCGCTGGCGCCGCATGAGCGGCCAGTGGGCGGAGCTGCACACCGGTCACTGCCTCACGGCCCCGCAGGGGCCGCCGCTGCAGGCGGTGGTGACCACGCGGGTGCAGTTCGCCGGCCTGGACGAAGCGGCCATCGCCGCCTACGTGGCCACTGGCGAGCCGCTGCAATGCGCTGGGGGATTTGCCCTGGAGGGGCGGGGCGGGCTGCTGGTGGAGCGAATCGAAGGCTGCTTCAGCAATGTGATCGGCCTCAGCCTGCCCCTGCTGCGCCGCTGGCTCCAGGATCCACGCTTCAACGATCGCTGAACAGCTCGCCGATGCCGTCGCTGGAGCTGCGGCCGCGTCGCAGGCCGCGGTTCTCGCGGGTGGCCACCAGGGTGAGGTTGCGCCAGCGGAACACGCCTGTGTAGCCGTGGTCGATGAAGGTCACGGGCGAGGTGCCGGTGGCATCGCGCACCTCCAGCCGTCCGCTGCGGTCGCTGAAGTTGAAGCGCCGTCCATCCGGCTGGGTCACCACGTAGCGGGTGACGCCATTGCTGCGCTCCACCAGGCGCAGGGAGCAGTCGCCGTCGTGGAGCAGGCGGGAGCCTTGCGCCAGGGTGCAGCGGCCCTCGTAGGTGGTCACCTCGCGGTCATTCCGCGACACCCGGCCGAACAGCACGCGGGTCAGTTCACGCTCGACCCGCTGGCGATCTGAGCCCCGCTCCCAGCAGGTTTCGGCGCGCAGGCTGCAGAGGCTGCCATCGGTGAGCTGGAACTCCTGGGGAACGGGCCGGCCGATCAGGGAGGTCTGCAGGCGTCGGGCCGCCTGGCTGCCGAACTGGCGCCTGGTCTCCTCCAACGAGACGCCCTTGCTGCTGAAGCAGGTCTGGGCGCGTTGATCGCAGACCACCCCAGCCTCCGGGCTGGAGAGCCAGCGGGGCATGGCCGCCGCCGGTGCGGCGCCCGCCAGCAAGCCAAGGCCTGCGCTGGCGGCGGCAACGGCGGCGGTGCTGCTGAGGCGCAGGGTGAGGGATCGCACGGTCATGGCTGTCAACGGAGTGAGGAGAGGCGCTGGGGCGAGACCCGCCGGCAACGCATCACCGCAACGTATCGGCCGGGTGTGTGCCAGCCATGACGGCCTGGAGCGGAGTTCTGACCAGATCTGTCTGGGCACAAAAAAGCCCCCACCAAGGGCGGGGGCAAGCGGCTTGCGCCGACGCAGAGGACTGAGGGGGGTCAGTCGAGGTCGGGCATGGCCAGGGTGGGCTCGGCCTGACGGTCGATGCCCTTCTCGAAACCGGCAGCGGCGGCGCGGGCGCGGCCGGCATGCCAGAGGTGACCCACCAGGAAGAAGAAAGCCAGCACGAATTGCGTGGAGGCCAGCCACTGGCGGATGTTCACGAAGTTCACCGAGTTGGGCTCGGTGATGATGCCGCCCACGGAGTTGAGGGAGGCATTGGGGGCGTGGGTCATGTATTCAGCCGCCCGGCGCACCTGCCAGGGCTGAATGTCGTTCTGGAGCTTGTCGAGGCTGAGGCCGTTGGGGCCGCGCAGCGGCTCCAGCCAGGGGCCGCGGAAGTCCCAGAAACGCATGGTTTCACCACCGAAGATGATCTCGCCGGTGGGGGAGCGCATCAGGTATTTGCCCAGACCGGTGGGGCCCATGGCCGAACCGATGTTGGCTCCGAGGCGCTGGTCACGCACCAGGAAGGTGAAGCTCTGGGCCTGGGAGGACTCGGCGTTGGTGGGGCCGTAGAACTCGGAGGGGTAGGCGGTGTTGTTGAACCAGATGAAGGCCGAGGCGATGAAGCTCATGAAGCTCAGGGCGCCGAGGCTGTAGCTCAGATAGGCCTCACCGTTCCAGATGAAGGCGCGACGCACCCAGCCGAAGGGCTTGGTGATCACGTGCCAGATGCCACCGAAGATGCAGATCAGGCCCAGCCAGATGTGGCCGCCGATGATGTCCTCCATGGAGTCGACACCGATGATCCAGCCCTCGCCACCAAAGGGGGCGCGGGTGAGGTAGCCGAAGATCACACCCGGATTCAGGGTGGGATTGGTGATCAGGCGCACGTCACCGCCACCGGGAGCCCAGGTGTCGTAGACGCCGCCGAAGAACATGGCCTTGAACACCAGCAGCAAGCAGCCCACACCCAGGAGGATGAGGTGGTAACCGATGATGTTGGTCATCTGGTTCTTGTCGCGCCAGTCCTGGGAGAAAAAGTTGGAGTAGTTCTCCAGGATCTCAGGGCCGCGCAGAGCGTGATACAGACCGCCCACGCCGAGCACGGCCGAGCTGATCAGGTGGAGCACGCCCACAACAAAGAACGGATAGAGGTTGGTGACCTCACCGCCAGGGCCGACGCCGTAACCGAGGGTGGCGACGTGGGGGAACAGGATCAGACCCTGCTCGTACATGGGCTTGTCGAAGGTGAAGTGGCTCACCTCGAACAGCATCATGGCTCCGGCCCAGAAGACCATCAGGCCAGCGTGGGCCACATGGGCGCCGAGCAGGCGGCCGGAGAGATTGATCAGGCGGGCGTTACCCGCCCACCAGGCGTAACCGGTGGAGTCGAGGTCCTTGCCCCCGACACCCACCAGCCCGGAATTAAAGGGCGTTTCCACGGGGCAGTACCTCTTCAGGGAAGACGAAGTTTTCATGCGGCTGGTCAGCCGGCGCCATCCAGGCGCGGATGCCTTCATTCAGAAGAATGTTCTTCGTGTAGAAGGTCTCGAACTCGGGGTCCTCAGCGGCGCGGATCTCCTGCGACACGAAGTCGTAGGCCCGCAGGTTCAGCGCCAGGCCGATGATGCCGATGCTGCTGGTCCACAGACCCATCACCGGCACGAACAGCATGAAGAAGTGCAGCCAGCGCTTGTTGGAGAAGGCGATCCCGAAGATCTGGCTCCAGAAGCGGTTGGCCGTCACCATCGAGTAGGTCTCCTCTTCCTGGGTGGGCTCGAACGCCTTGAAGGTGTTCGACTGCTCCCCGTCCTCGAACAGGGTGTTCTCCACCGTGGCGCCGTGGATGGCGCAGAGCAGGGCACCGCCCAGGATCCCCGCCACACCCATCATGTGGAAAGGGTTGAGGGTCCAGTTGTGGAAGCCCTGCAGGAACAGCAGGAAGCGGAAGATGGCGGCCACGCCGAAGCTGGGCGCAAAGAACCAGCTGCTCTGGCCCAGGGGGTACATCAGGAAGACACTGACGAACACCGCGATCGGGCCCGAGAAGGCGATGGCGTTGTAGGGGCGGATGCCCACCAGGCGGGCGATCTCGAACTGACGCAGCATGAAGCCGATCAGGGAGAAGGCACCGTGCAGGCCACGAACGGCCAGAGGCCGCCGAGCTGCACCCAGCGCACGAAGCGCCTTGGGCCTCAGGGCCCCAGAGCAGCAGCAGGCTGTGGCCCATGGCGTCAGCGGGGGTGCTGACGGCGGCGGTGAGGAAGTTGCAGCCCTCGAGATAGGAGCTGGCAATCCCGTGGGTGTACCAGGAGGTGGCGAAGGTGGTGCCGGTGAGCCAGCCGCCCAGAGCCAGGTAGGCCGTGGGGAACAGGAGCAGACCAGACCACCCAACAAAGACAAAGCGGTCGCGCTTGAGCCAGTCATCGAGGACGTCGAACCATCCCCGCTGCGGCAAGCGTCCTGCAGCGATCGTCATGGAGGAAGCGGGATACCGGGCGATGGTAACAATGTTCTTCGGCATCGCGAGGTTGGCCGCAATGGGCTGAAACCCCAGCTGAGGCCAGGCTTTTAAGTATTTATTCTGATCCTTGCCCCCTGGGTCGCGGCCAGACGCCAGGATGCCCTGGGCCTTCGCGGTGCATTTGGCCCATCCCGCGCACCGTTCAGCCCCCGGGCCCAGCTGCCCCGCACGCCAACCTTTCCACCTTCTTGAACCCCGCCGTGACGACCGCTGCCAATCCCGAGCTTCGCCACGGGGACCTCCGATCTGCTGGAGCAACCGGTGCTCGGCTCCCGCCGCCCTTCGAATCTGCTGATGGCCGTGGCGGTGAGCCTCGGCGGCGTGGGCTTTCTGCTCACCAGCCTCTCCAGTTACCTGGCCCGGGACCTGCTGCCCATCGGCCACCCCGCCGAACTGGTCTTCGTGCCCCAGGGGCTGGTCATGGGCCTTTACGGCACGGCGGCCGTGCTGCTGGCCACCTACCTCTGGACCGTGATCGGCCTCGACGTGGGCGCCGGCAGCAACCGCTTCGACCGCCGCGCCGGCACCGCCACGATTCGGCGCCAGGCCTTTCGCCAGCTGATCGACGTGGAGATCCGGCTGCGGGACATCCAGGCGGTGAAGGTGGAGGTGCGCGATGGCCTCAACCCGCGCCGCCGCCTGGCCCTGAAGCTGCAGGGCCGCCGCGATCTGCCCCTCACCCGGGTGGGTGAGCCCATGGCCCTGGCCGATCTGGAACAGTCCGGAGCCCAGTTGGCCCGCTTCCTGGGGGTGCCCCTGGAGGGCGTATGAGCGGCCTCTCCCGCCGCCTGGCCACCCGGCTGGCCATGGCTGCCCTGCTGATGCTCACCCCCCTGGTGCTGGCGGCCTGCACCCCGAGCGGTTCCAGCTCGACCCCCCAGGGCTGCGCCACCGCCACCACGCCCTGCCTGGAGGGCCCAGCCACGGTGACCCTGCAGACCAGCCGGGGTGAGGTGCAGCTGCAGCTCGACGGCGACGCAGCGCCCCTTAGCGCCGGCAATTTCGTGGATCTGGTGCAGCGCGGTGTCTACGACGGCACCGTGTTTCACCGGGTGGTGCGCGACCCCACGCCCTTCGTGGTGCAGGGCGGCGATCCGGCCAGTGCCAACCCGGTGGTGCCTCCCAACCAGTACGGCAGCGGCAGCTATGTGGACCCCGCCAGTGGTGAGGCGCGGCTGATTCCGCTGGAGCTCAAGCTCAGCGAGGAGCCTGCCCCCCGCTATGGCGAGACGATCACCGCCCCCGGCGTGACCCGTCAGCTGGCGCTGGCCCACCAGCGCGGTGCGGTGGCGATGGCCCGCTCCGCTGATCCCAATTCGGCCAGCGCCCAGTTCTACGTGGCCCTGCAGGCCCTGCCCGAGCTCGATGGCCGCTACGCCGTGTTCGGCCGGGTGAGCCAGGGCATGGAAGTGGTCGACCGCATCCAGCAGGGCGACAAGATCGTCAAGGCCAGCGTGGCCTCAGGCGGCAAGCTGGTGAAGCCAGGCTCCTAGGGGCTTCAGGCGGGCACCCGCTTGTTGGAAGCGGTGACCCGCAGGAAGGCGGTGTTCACACCGGAGGACCGCTCCAGGGCCACCTTGCCGGTGCGGGCGATCTCGAGGATGCCGTAGGGGGCCATCACCTGCTCGAGAGCCACCAGCTTGCCGGGATCACCCACCACTTCGAGGGTGAGGGCCTCATCGGCCACATCCACCACATTGGCGCGGAACACCTGCACCAGGTCGAGGATGGCGCCGCGGTTGTGGGCCGGGGCGGCCACCTTGAGCAGCATCAGCTCCCGCTCCACCGAGGGGAGCTGGGAGAGGTCGATCACACCCAGCACGTTGACCAGCTTGTCGAGCTGCTTGGTCATCTGGGCCAGGGTGCGGTCGTCGCCCTCCACCACCATGGTGAGGCGGGACATCCCACCGCCTTCGGCCGGCCCCACGGCCAGGCTCTCGATGTTGAAGCCGCGGCGGGCGAACAGGCCGGAGATGCGGCTGAGGGCCCCGGATTCGTCTTCCACCAGCACCGAGAGGGTGTGCTTCATGGCTGTGGGATGGGAACCGGGCAGGTGTGACCAAGCTACCGGTCAGCACCGAGGCCCCCTGGGCTGCTCAGGGCTCGCCCGCCACGGGGCTGAGGCTGAGCTGGTGCAGCCAGGGAATCACGGCGGCGTGGAAGGGCTCGGGGGCCTCGTCATGGAGGCAGTGGCCACAGCCCTCCAGGGAGAGCAGCGGCAGGTCGGGGCGTAACCGCTGCAGGGCCTCCCCCACCTGGATCGGCACGAGCTGGTCGCGCGTTCCCCAGACCAGCAGCAGGGGCCGCCGCAGGCGCGGCAGCATCGAAGGAGCCGTGGCGCCATGGGGGCGCAGGGCCATGGCGATGCTCATGGTGCGCAGGCTGCGCACGGCACTGGGCCGGCGGGCGGGGGTGGCGAACAGGCGTCTCAGCTCCTGGTCGCCGATCACCGGGATGGCATAGGAGAGCTGGATGCCCAGGGCCAGCAGGGGCGAGTGGGCCAGCAGCGGTACCAGCAGCTCCAGGGGCAAGAGCCGGCAGAGCACCACCACCACCCGTCGCTTGAGGCGGCGGCGCCAGGGACGTCGCCGCGGCGGGCGCGGCCGGCTGCGGCCCATCAGGGCCGGGTCGGGCAGGGTGGCGGCCACCACGCCCCGCACCCAGCGCGGGAAGAAGGTGGCACAGCTGGTGGCCACCAGAGCGCCGAGGGAATGGCCCACCAGCACCGCCGGCCCGCCCACCACCTCCTGCAGGAAGGCCTGCACCTGCCGCGCCCAGAGGCGGTTGTCGAGCCGCCCGGCGGGAAGCAGGCCAGGGCCGGGCTGCTCGGATGCGCCGAAGCCGATCAGGTCGAGGGCATACACCATCCAGCCTTCGGCGGCCAGGGCGGTTGCGTTGCGCCGCCAGTGGCCACTGGCGGCCCCGAAGCCATGCAGCAGCAGCACCGCTCCCCGCACACCACCCTGGTGCTGGATCAGGGCAGCGGGGGGGTCGAGCTGGCGCCAGTGCACCGCCAGACCACGCCAGACCCAGGTGCCGTGCTCACCCCAGTCCGTCCCTGTGCGGGGCGAAGCTGAACGAGGGGCCAGCCCTGAATGCGGCAGTGCCTCAGCCGGGCGGGAAGACAAGGGAGGTGCGGCGGCCGCCTGGGCCATCGAGCGGAGTTCAAACGTAGGCCGCACCTGGAGCTGGCGGTGGAGCTGGCCGTGGAGCTGGGATGCCCCAGCCGCCAGGATGGTCCCCACCGGGGCAGCCAGACGAGTGAGCGGCAGGCGATTGAGCACAGAACCGGCACGGTCGGGCGGATGAGGTCGGTCACGGCCGATCCAGCGCCGGAGGCCTACCGCGAAGGCGGTGTGAGCCTGCAGTTGGGCCAGGGATTCTTCAGGCCTGAATCGCGGCCCAGCCGCGACCTGGGCGTGCTGCTGTGCCGCAGCCTGGTGGCCTGCCGGGAGGGCCTTGACGCCAACCCGCCGGTGCGGGTGCTCGATCTGATGGCCGGCTGTGGCATTCGCAGCCTGCGTCTGGCCGTGGAGGGAGGGGCGGCCTCGGTGTGGGCCAATGACGCCGATCCCGGGCGCCTGCCCCTGCTGCGTACCAACCTCGCCAGCCTGGCCGCCTTGCCCCATCGCTGCACGGCCCTCACGGCCCAGAAGCTGCTGGCGGCATGCCTGCTGCGGCAGCAGCGCTTCGAGCTGGTGGACCTCGATGCCTTCGGCTCGGTGGCGGGCCTGCTGCCCCTCGCCCTGGAGGCCGTGGCCTTCGAGGGGGTGCTGTATCTGGCCAGCAGCGATGGCCGCTCCCCAACCGGCCACGACCGCCCGGCCGCCATCCGCTCCCTGGGGGCGGCGGCCCGGGCGCACCCGGCCAGCTGGGAGCTGGCGCTGCGGCTGCAGATCGGCCAGGTGGCGCGTCTCGCCTGGGCCCAGGGATGGGGCATTGAGCCCCTGTTCAGCTTCAGCGAGGGGCGCACCTTCCGCACGGCGATCCAGCTGCGCCGCCGGCCCCGGGTCGGCGAGGAGCAACAGCTGGGGCTCCTGGCCCACTGCCATGGCTGCGGCGACCAGCAGCTGCAGAGCCTGCTGAAGCTGCGAGGCTGGGCTCCCTGCCTCTGCCCTGAGGATCCCCAGCAGCGCCAGGGGGGGCGCCCGCTGGCGATTTCCGGCCCTCTCTGGCTCGGACCACTGCAGAACGGGGCCTGGCTGGAGCGCCTGCACCAGGCCGCCCTGGCGCTGCCTCCCGGCTGGCAGGCGCCTGCCAGCCAGCGGTTGTTGCAGGCGCTGATGGCCGACCCGGGCCTGCCGGCTCGCTGCTGGCCGATGGCGGAGCTGAGCCGCCGCCTTCCCACGGGTACGCCCCGGCTGGCCGGCCTGCTGGAAGCCCTGCGCCAGGAGGCTGGTGCGCCCACCGCGCCGGTGTGATGGCCGGCATGCTGCGCAGCGATGCCCCCTGGGCCCGGATCCTGGAGCTGGCGGCGGCGCTGGCACCGCCAGGTCCGAACTGAGGCCGCGCCGCGCTAAAACGGGTGGCACAACGCGCCTCCCCCATGGCCTCGGAGATCTTCGGTATCGCAGCCCTGTTCTGGGTGCTGATCCCGGTGGGCCTGGCCGGTGGGGCCCTGCTGCTGCGCTTCGCCGACGAAGACTGAAGCCCTGAGCCGCTGCCGGTCTCGCCGATCTCGCTGGGCTGAGCCGGCCCCTAGGCTCTCAGCCGATTGAGCGAGCGGCATGCAGGTCTTGGTGGTGGGCGCAACGGGCACCTTGGGTCGCCAGGTTGCTCGCCGGGCCCTCGATGCCGGCCACCAGGTGCGCTGCGTGGTGCGCTCGCCGCGCAAGGCCGCCTTCCTGCAGGAGTGGGGCTGTGAACTCACCCGCGGCGACCTGCTCGAACCCGACAGCCTCGACTACGCCCTGGAAGGCCAGGAGGCCGTGATCGATGCGGCCACCGCCCGGGCCACCGATCCCGGCAGCGCCTACGACATCGACTGGGGTGGCAAGCAGAACCTCTTCGCCGCCTGCTCCCGCGCTGGCGTCAAACGGCTCGTGTTTGTGTCGCTGCTGGATGCGGCCCGCCACCGCGAGGTGCCGCTGATGGACATCAAGGCCTGCACGGAGGAATGGCTGGAGGCCTCTGATTTCGACTACACGATCCTGCGCGGCGTGGCGTTCATGCAGGGGTTGATCAGCCAGTTCGCGATCCCCGTGCTGGAGGGGCAGACCGTGTGGGTGAGCGGATCGCCTACGCCGATCGCCTACATGAACACCCAGGACATGGCCCGCTTCGCGGTGGCCGCCCTCGAACGCCCCGAAACGGTGCGCCGGGCCTTCCCGGTGGTGGGCCCGCGGGCCTGGATCACCGGCGAGATCACCCAGCTCTGCGAGCGGTTCACCGGCAAGGATGCCCGGGTGTTCCGGGTGCCGCCGGCTCTGCTCTCGATGATGCGGGGCCTCACCAGCTTCTTCGAGGCCAGCCTCAACGTGGCTGAGCGGCTCGCCTTCGATGCCGTCACCGGCGGTGGCGTGAAACTCGATGCGCCCATGGAGGAGAGCTACGCGGCCTTTGGCCTCGACCCCGGCGAGACCACGGGGCTGGAGAGCTACCTCAAGGAGTATTACGACACCATCCTCAAGCGGCTGCGGGAGATGGAGGCCGACCTCGACAAGGATGCCAAGAAGAAGCTGCCTTTCTGAGGGACCACCACCACCCTGGCTGGTTCGTCTGTACTATGACCGGCTGAAGCGTCTCGCCGATGTCGGTTGCCCAGATCAAGAACCTGCAGCGCCGCCTGGCCAACCTCGAGGCCGAGGCCGGTGACGCCCTCACCAGCACCTGCGGCCACGAGCTCTGGCAGAGCCTGGGCTTCGATGCCTTTGACAGCCTGGAGGATCCCGATCGCCGCGCCCGGGCCAACTACTACTACGGCCAGCTGCAGACGGTGCGGGAAATCAGGGATTGCCTGGGCTGAGACCACTGAGCCTCTGGCTGCTGAGCCGCTGGCCAAACCCCCTTACCCGCCGCCACCAGCCCGTCCCGATTTTCCGCCGCCGGCCCGGCCGCCCCGACCGGGTGAGGGACGCCCCAGGCGATTCAGGCGCCCCTGCTCGACAGCCGTCACCGGGCGCCACTGGCCGGGGGGCAAATCGCGCAGATTGAGCGGCTCCTGGCCATCCATCAGGTCGATGCCCACCCGCACCAGGCGCAGGGTGGGCAGCCCCACCAGGGCGGTCATGCGCCGCACCTGGCGGTTGCGGCCCTCCTGCAACTGCAGCTCCAGCCAGCTCACTGGAATCCGGGCACGCTGCCGGATCGGCGGCTGGCGCGCTGGCAGGGCGGGGTCCGCCAGTAAGTGCACACGGGCGGGCCTGGTGCACTGTCCCTGGAGCAGCACGCCTCGGCGCAGCTGCTCCAGAGCGGCGGCGTGGTCGCTGGCCTGGCCCTCCACCTGAACCCAGTAGGTGCGCCAGTGGCCAAAGCTGGGATCGGTGAGACGCCGCTGCAGCTGGCCGTTGTCGGTGAGCAGCAACAGGCCCTCGCTGTCGGCATCGAGACGGCCGGCGGCGTAGACCCTGGGCACAGGGATGAACTCCGCCAGGCAGCGCCAGCGGCTGCCGGGCTCGGGGCTGAACTGGCTCAGCACCCCATAGGGCTTATGGAAGAGAAGGGTGGTCAGCGCGGCATCAGGACTGGCGGGCGTTCCAGAGGTTGACCACCCCGATCGAAATCAACAGCAGGCCAAGATCCAGGCTGAGAGGAGGAAGGATCATGGTGGTGGGGCTTGCTGCAGAGGTGGCGCAGACCCTAGGCCCTGAGCCTCGCCGGCCGGCAGGGGGGCGGCCCTGTGACGCCTAAGCTGCAGAGAGCTGTTGCTTCGCCTGGCCGCTTCGCTGCATGATTGAGACCTCCGGTGTGATTGAGAAGGAACAGGGCAACGGGTTCTACCTGGTGACCCTGGAGCAGCCCTCTGGTCACCAGTGCCTGTGCAGGGCGGCAGGCAAGCTCACCAAGTTCCGGATCAAGCTGCTGGCGGGCGACAAGGTGCTGGTGGAGATCAGCCCCTACGACCTCACCCGCGGCCGCATCACCTACCGGGAGCGCAACGCCGGCGCCACGGGCCCCCGCGCCGGTGGCAACCGTCCTGGCGGCCCCCGGCGCCGCTGAGCCTGGGCCCGCCCAGCGCCAACCGGCTCAGACGGGTACGGCCAGCAGCCCTTCGATGGCGGCCTTGAAGGCGCTGCGCTGTTTCACGCCCTTGAACTGCTGCTGCAGTTCCTTGCGGAAGAACAGCTGCACCGTGGGGGTGCCGGTGACGCCGGCCTGCACGGCGATCTCCTGATCGGCCTCGATGTCGATCTCCACCCCCTGGGCGGCGCCGCCCAGCTCGTCGAGCACGCGCTTGAGCTGGGGCTTGAGCACGTGGCAGGGCCCGCAGGTGGGGGAGGTGTACACCACCAGCAGCGGCTTGTCGCTGTCGTGGTAGAGCTTGCGCAGGGCGTAGCCGCCCTTCTGCCACAGGGCGGCGGGATCGAAGTTGGCCTCATCGCTCACGGCGGTGCGCTTCGGCTCGCCCACTGTCTGCGGATCCACGGGAGTGTGGCTCACCGTGGTGGCCAGGTTGTGGTGGGTGAGCCAGCGCTCGGCGGCGAGGGCCGCCTGGCAGCCGCTGCCGGCGGCGGTGACGCCCTGGCGCCACTCGGCATCGGCCACGTCGCCGGCGGCGAACACGCCTTCAAGGCTGGTTTCAGGCCGGCCGGGGCGGGTCACCAGGTAGCCGAGGCTGTCCACCTCCAGCTGGTCTTTGACCAGGCGTGTATTGGGGGTGTGGCCGATGGCATAGAAGAGGCCTTTGACGGCCAGCTGCTCGCGTCCGTCTGCCTGAGTGTCCTGCAGGGTGAGGGACTCCAGCCAGTCCCCGCCGCTGCAATCGAGCACCTGACGGTGCCAGTGCACGCTGATGGCGGGATTGGCCAGCACCCGATCGGCCATGGCCTTGCTGGCCCGCAGCTGGCCGGAGCGCACGATCAGGTGCACCTGGCTGCCGTACTTCGTGAGGTACACGGCCTCCTCACAGGCGGAGTCGCCGCCGCCCACCACGGCCACGGGCTCGTTGCGGAACTGGGGGGTGGCGCCGTCGCAGATGGCGCAGGCGCTGATGCCGCGGCTCCAGAACTGCTGCTCACTGGGAAGGCCCAGCCGGTTGGCGCTGGCGCCGGTGGCCAGGATCACGCTGTGGGCCATGTAGGTGACGCCATCGGCACTCACCCGGTAAGGCCGCTGGGAGAGGTCGATGGCGGTGGCATCGGCGAGCACCAGCTCGGTGCCCCAGCGCTCAGCCTGGGCCTTCATCCGATCCATCAGGTCAGGCCCCAGGATCCCATCGGGAAAGCCGGGGTAGTTCTCCACGTGGGTGGTGGTCATCAGTTGACCGCCGGGGATGCCGCCGTCCTGGAAGCCGGTGATCAGCAGGGGCCGCAGGTTGGCGCGGGCGGCGTAAATGGCGGCGGTGTAGCCGGCTGGCCCGGAGCCCACGATCACCAGGTTCTCGATCTCTGGTCGGCTCTGGACGGCGGGGCTGCTCTCGGCGGACACGGCTTAGGCGGAATGACTATGAGTTGCAGCCTAGGCGAAGGGGCGGCCTGCTGCGCTCAGAGCTCCAGGATGCCGTCGATCTCGGGGTTCACGGCCTTGCCCAGGTTGTTGGGCACCATCAGCATGCCCAGCTCCAGCACCTGGGGATGGTCTTCCACGCCCAGCAGCCATTCGCGGAACTCCTCAGTGAGGGCGTAGCTTTCTTCGTAATGCTCAAGGGCATCGAGGGTGGCTCGGCGGGCGAGGGCCCAGCTCACGGCAACGGTGAGTCGGCGGTTCAGTGGAGCATCCATGATCCCGACTCAAATTCCGTTTGTGGCACCACGTTGGCGGCTGCCGAGCCGAATTGAGGTAGTGGTTGACACAACGTCGTGAACGCATCGCCCCTTTGGCCGTTTTTGGCAAGTGTTTTGCGCAAATCCGTACAGGTTTGTGGTGAAGGGTCGCTCAGCTGGGCCTTTCAGGCGGGGCGCTTCAGGAAGCCAGGCAGTTCGGGCCCGCGCAGGCGCAGCACCGCGCCCGCCTGTTCACGAATCGCCTCCAGGGGACGTTGCCCCCCGGGGGACGGGCCCGCTCCAGCTGCCGCCGCCGGGGTGGAGCGGCTCCGCAGCAGATAGGGTTCGCTCAGCGACCAGCTGCTGGCATAGCTGATCAGCAGGGGATCGGCGGGGGCGAACACATAGGAGGGATGGCGCGGAATCGCCTCCAGGGCTGCGCGGCTTGCCTCCATGCGCACGGCCCGGGTGATCGCCTGCACGAAGCGGCTGCGGGTCACCACGGTGGTGAGGTAGGCCACCACCCGCAGCCGGGGGGCATCGAAGCCCTCGGCACACATGTCGATGCTCACCAGCCAGTCGGCCTCCCCCGCCTGAAAGGCCGCCAGCCGCTCCGCCGCCTGGGGATCCTGGGAGTGCACCAGATGCACCCGATCGCCCTGCTCCCGCAGCAGCGCGCTGAGCTGGCCCGCATGGGCGATGTCGCGGGCGATCACCAGCCCGCCCGCCTCGGGGTGCTCGCGCCGCACCCGTTCGAGGCGATCGCGGGCGCGCAGCAGCAGCCGCAGGGCGATGCTGCTGGAATCACCCAGGCGGATGGCCCGCCGCAGGTTGCGGGCCCGCCAGCTCTCGCGGGCCTCGGCCGAGAGGGGCGAGGTTTCTGTGTCGCCGTGCTGCAGCGGGTTGGCCTCGATCGGGCGGCCATGTTCCACCCAGCCGTCCTGGAAGCGGAACTCCAGCGGCCGCACATCGCCGGCGGCGATCAGGGCCCTGGGCTCCACGCTCAGATCGGGGCGGATGTGCTCCACCGTTTGATCGCCCTGGCGCTCCTGAATGCGGCGAGCGGCGCAGAAGGCCAGGTTGTCGGCGCGGAAGGGGGTGCCGGTGAGGCCCAGCCGCAGGGCGGCACCGGCGGTGAGTCGGCTGAAGGCCTGACCCCAGGCTGCCGCCTCGGGTTCCTCCGGATCGATGCCGAGGTGGTGCACCTCATCGGCGATCGCCAGCCAGCGGCCCCCTCCGATCGCGCCTGGCCCATCGGCGCTCCAGGGGTCGCTCCAGGCGGCCTCGAGGCGCTGGCGGTAGCGGGCGGCGGCCTGGTAGCTGAGCACCAGGCCCTGCCGGGCTTCTCCGGCCTGGGGGGGCGCCAGCTCGTCGTCGGGGCTCCAGAGCTGCAGCTGCATCCCCAGGCGCAAGGCGGCCGCCTGCCATTGGCTGGCGATCGTGGTGCGGTGGCAGAACACCAGCAGGTGATCCAGCCGTCCCTCCGCCTGGAGGCGCTGAAAGCTGAGCAGGGCGCCAAGGGTCTTGCCGGCGCCGGGGCCGGCGTGGATCAGCACGTCCTGGCCGCCAGCGGCTGCCTGCACCAGGCGGGCACGCAGCAGCTGGATCAGCTGGCTCTGCCACTGGCGCGGGCGGATCGGGCAGGCCGCGGCCGAACCGTTCCCCGCAGACATGGTGAAGGAGGGGTGGGGCATGGCACTCCTGGAGCCTGCATTGTCCCCGAAACGCACCAGAACGCTCCTATCCCAAAACGCCCTTACAAATAAGTGTTCTCGCTGATGGGCAGGTTCTGCAGGCTGCCTAGCTTCCGGGTGAGCGGCAGTCGAGCGCGGCCATGGTTCCCCCACCCCGGATGCCGATCGCCTCGTCGGCGTGGCGACGCCGCCACCTGGAGCTCTGCTGGCTGATGGAGTGCGACATCGACCCGCTGATCCTGCGGGCCCGCCTGCTGCACCGCTACCGAGCCGAAGCCCTGGCCCGCTGCATCGAACAGGAATTGCTGCCGATTGTGTAGTGACGCCGATCCGCTGGTGTGTCCAGAGCCTGCCAGGTGGGCATGCCCGCACATTGACCCCCGATCCGTTGCCGCCTCCTGCAACTGGCTTCCTAATACAGAGAGGACCATGTGCAGCGCCGGTGTCCCAGTCTCCCCCCCAGCTCCTGATTCCGCGGGAAGTCCGCCCCGGGGAGGCGCGGGTGGCCGCCACTCCCGAAACCGTGCAGCGACTCAGCTCCAAGGGCCTGAGCATCGCCGTGGAGGCCGGGGCCGGTGAAGCCTCCGGCTACGGCGATCAGGCCTATGCCACGGCCGGCGCCGAACTCCTGGCGGCTGACGCTCCCAGCTGGGAGCACCTCGATGGGGTGCTGTGTGTGCAGCCCCCTTGCCAGGAGCGCCTGGAGCAGCTGCGCCCCGGCGCCGTGCTGGTGGGCCTGCTGGCCCCCTACGGCGCCGACGCCTGGTGGGAGCCCTCAACCGCCGTCAGGTGTCGGCCCTGGCCATGGAGCTGCTGCCCCGCACCAGCCGTGCCCAGACCATGGACGTGCTCTCCTCCCAGGCCAACATCGCCGGCTACAAGGCGGTGCTGCTGGCGGCGGCGGCCCTGGATCGCTACGTGCCGATGCTGATGACGGCCGCCGGCACGATCCAGCCGGCCCGCACCCTGATCCTCGGTGCCGGCGTGGCGGGCCTCCAGGCCCTGGCCACCGCCCGCCGTCTCGGTTCGGTGGTGTATGTGAGCGATGTGCGCGCCGCCGCCCGCGAACAGGTGGAGTCTCTGGGAGGGCGCTTCGTGGCGCCTCCCGAGCGGGATGAGGCCCCGGGCGAGGCGGGCGGCTATGCGAAGGCGGCCAGCGAGGCCTTCCTGGCTGCCCAGCGCCAGCAGCTCGAAGAGCAGCTCGTCCAGGCCGACATGGTGATCTGCACGGCCCAGGTGCCCGGCCGGCCGGCGCCGCGGCTGATCAGCGAGGCGATGCTGGATCGGCTGCGTCCCGGGGCGGTGGTGGTGGATCTGGCCGTGGGCCAGGGCGGCAACTGCGCCTGCACGGTGCCCGGCCAGACCGTGCTGCGCCACGGCGTGCAGCTGATCGGCGCCGATGCCCTGCCGAGCAGCGTGCCCAACCACGCCAGCGCCCTCTATGCCCGCAACGTGGCGGCCCTGCTGGAGCATCTGCTCAGCCTGAACCCGCCGCCCGGCGCCAGCTTCGGCTTCGATCGCGAGGATCCGATCGTGGCGGGCTGCCTGATCACCCATGGGGGTCGCTGTTGGCGCCCCGATGTGGTGGGTGTGGCCGCCGATGAGCCCCAGCTGGCGGGGGTGGCCTGATGGGCAGCCTCTCCGAATCGCTCTGGGTGCTGCTGCTCGGCAGCCTGCTGGGGCTGGAACTGATCGGCAAGGTGCCCCCCACCCTGCACACTCCCCTGATGAGCGGCGCCAACGCCATCAGCGGCATCACCGTGCTGGCCTCGCTCACGCTGATTTCCCAGGCCGGGGATGCCCCGGTGCTGCTGCTGCTGGGCTCCCTCTCCCTCGGCTTCGCCCTGTTCAACGTGGTGGGCGGCTTCCTGGTGACCGACCGCATGCTGGCGATGTTCGCCCGCAAACCGCGCTGAACCGACTCCCCTTCCCTACCGCCTGAACCTGATGGACACCCTGAGCACCGCGTTTCCCGTGGTGATCGACCTGGCGGCCGTGCTGCTGCTCGCCCTGGGCCTCAAGGGCCTGGCCAAGGTGCGCTCGGCCCGCTCCGCCAATGGCCTGGCCGCCCTGGCCATGGGGCTGGCCGTGGCTGGGTTGCTGATCCAGCTGCGCCCGGCGCCGATCGCCTGGGCGGGCATCGCCGCCGGCGCCGCCGTGGGTGGCCTGGCCGGGCTGATCACCGCCCGCCGGGTGCCGATGACGGCCATGCCCGAAATGGTGGCCCTGTTCAACGGCTGTGGCGGCCTCTCCTCGCTGCTGGTGGCCGTGGGGGTGGCCCTGTTCCGCGCCGATGCTTCCAACCTGGTGTCCCAGGTGTCGATCGCCATCTCGGTGGTGGTGGGCGCGATCACCTTCAGTGGCTCGATCGTGGCCATGGCCAAGCTGCAGGGCTGGCTGGGCACGCCGGGCTGGACCCAGAGCGGCCTGCGCCACGGGGTGAACATCGCCCTGGCGGCGGTGGCCCTGGCGGCGGCGGTGCTGCTGAGCAGCTCCGGCGGCCCTACGCTGCTGGCCGTGCTGGTGGCCAGCTCCTGCCTGCTCGGCATCGGCCTCACCCTGCCGATCGGCGGCGCCGACATGCCGGTGGTGATCTCGCTGCTGAACAGCTACTCGGGCGTGGCGGCGGCGGCGGCGGGCTTCGTGGTGGGCAGCCAGCTGCTGATCGTGGCCGGCGCCATGGTGGGCTCGGCCGGCCTGATCCTCACCCAGGTGATGTGCACCGCCATGAATCGCTCCCTGGTGAGCGTGCTGTTCGGCGGCGCCCTGGGGGTGGCGGCCAAGGTGGGCGGCGGCGGCAGCGAGGCCGGCTACACCCGCATCACCAGCTGCAGCCCTGAAGAGTGTGCCCTTGCCCTGGAGAACGCCGAGCGGGTGGTGTTCGTGCCCGGCTATGGGCTGGCCGTGGCCCAGGCCCAGCACGCCCTGCGGGAGCTGGCCAAGGTGCTCGAGGCCAACGGCACCGAGGTGAACTATGCGATTCATCCCGTGGCGGGGCGCATGCCCGGCCACATGAATGTGCTGCTGGCCGAGGCCGATGTGCCCTACGAGCAGCTGCAGGAGATGGACGCCATCAACCCCGAGTTCCCCCGCACGGATGTGGCGATCGTGCTCGGCGCCAACGACGTGGTGAACCCCGACGCCAAGACCGACCCCACCAGCCCCCTCTACGGCATGCCCGTGCTGGAGGTGGACCAGGCCCGCCAGGTGTTCGTGGTGAAGCGCAGCCTCGGCGCCGGCTACGCCGGAATCGCCAATGGCCTGTTCGAGCTGCCCCAGACGGCGATGGTGTTCGGCGACGCCAAGGTGGTGCTCAACGGCCTGCTGTCGGAACTGCGGGAGCTGGGGGTGGGGCGGCAGAAGGTGGCGTCCTGAGCCGGGGGCGCCATGGCTTGAGGATGTCCCGGTCCGGCTGCTGATCCCGATGCTCCGTGAGGTGGGTCCCCCCTGGCTCGGCAGCCCATGGCCCGGCCCACGCTGGCCCTGGTGGGGGCCGGATCTGCAGACCCTGCGCGACACGCTGTGGCCGCTGCGGCTGCCAGAGGAGGGCGCCGCAACCGTTCGCTTTCCCCTGGATCCCATCCCAAGTGCGCCTGGAGCCGCTCCGTTGCAACAGCCCCAGGCTCTGGTTGGCCTGAGCGTTGCACCGGCTCCTGCCACGGCGACACCTCCAGCCCTTGTGGTGCTGCTGCATGGCCTCGGAGGCAGCAGTGAGGCCCGCGGTGTGCGCCGCCTGGGCCAGACCATGGCCGGGGCCGGTTTCGGCGTGCTGCGCCTCAACCTGCGCGGCGCGGGCCCCGGCCGGCCCTTGGCGGCGGGCACCTATGCCGCCGCCTGCAATCGCGACCTGCTGCCGGTGCTGCACCAGATCGCCGCCCTGGCGGCGCCGGCGCCGCTGCTCGGCGTGGGGCTTTCCCTTGGGGGAACGGTGCTGCTCAATGCCGCCCTGGCCGAGCCAGGCCTGCTGGCGGGGCTGGTGTGCGTCAGCAGTCCCCTCGATCTGGCCGCCTGCTCCGATCAGATCGGCCGGCCCCGCAACCGCCTCTACCAGCGCTGGCTGCTGCGCCGCCTGATCGCCCTCACCCAGGACGACCCCTTCGGCCTCGACCCCGCCGAGCAGGCGCGGCTGCAGGGCCCCGGGGCCCCCGGCTCCATCCGCGCCTTTGACGCCGCCATCACGGCGCCACGCTGGGGTTATCCCAGCGTGGAGGCCTACTACCGCGACGCCTCCCCGCTGCAGCGGCTGCTGGCGGGTGCGCCCCTGCCGCCCACCCTGCTGGTGCACTCTCTGGATGATCCCTGGGTGCCCGCCACGGCCACCCAGCAGCTGGCCGCCGCCGCTCCGGCCGCCCTTTGCGCCGATGTGGTGCTCACGGCCGGGGGCGGCCACAACGGCTTCCATGCTCGCGGTGATGGCCCATCGGCCACCTGGGCCGATCAGCTCACCCTGCGCTGGCTGCAGCGGCAGCTGAGCTGAAGGGCTGCCGCCGCAGGATCCATTCCTCGATGGGCACGCCGCCCACCACGTGCTCCCGCACGATCCGCTCGATCCGCTCCGGCGTGACTGCCCCATACACAATCCCCTCCGGCCAGAGCAGCAGGATCGGGCCCTCGCTGCAGATGCGCAGGCAGTCGGCCTTGGTGCGCAGCACGATGCCGCCGGGGCGGGCCGGATCCTCCAGGCCCAGCTCCCGCACCAGGCGTTTGAGCGCATCCCAGCTGGCGGCCCCCAGGGCGGGATCGGGGCAGCAGAGCGCCTTGGTGGGGGTGGCGCAGAGCAGCAGGTGGTGGGCGATCGGGGCTTGGACCACGGGCATGGCAGCGATCAGGCCGGCAGGGCGGCTGGCGTGCGGGCGCTGAGCTGGGCGGCGGCCTCGTGCACCGCCTGGCGGGCCCAGGCGTCGATCGCCAGCACGTCGTCCAGGGATGGCCTGGCGGTGAGGTCGGCCCGGTGGCGGTCACACACCCGCTCGATCAGGCGCGGAATGTCGAGGAAATGCACCTGCTCCTCGAGGAACAGGGCCACGGCCTGCTCGTTGGCGGCGTTCATCACTGCTGGCATCGTGCCGCCGGCCCGGCCGGCGGCGTAGGCCAGGGCCATGCAGGGGTACTTGGCCGGCTCCGGTGCGCGGAAGCTGAGCTGCCCCACCTGCGTGAGGTCCAGGCGCCGCCAGGGGGTCTCCAGCCGCCCGGGCCAGCTGAGGCAGTAGAGGAGCGGCAGCTTCATGTCTGGCCAGCCCAGCTGGGCCAGCACCGAGGAATCGGCCAGCTCCACCATCGAGTGGATGATCGATTGCGGGTGAATCACGATCTCGATGTGGTCGTAGTCGAGCCCGAACAGGTAGTGGGCCTCGATCACCTCCAGGCCCTTGTTCATCAGCGAGGCCGAATCCACCGTGATCTTGCGGCCCATGCTCCAGTTGGGGTGGCTGGTGGCATCGGCCACGGTGGCCCGGGCCAGCTCGGCGGCGGGCCAGTCGCGGAAGGCGCCGCCGCTGGCGGTGAGCTGGATGCGACGCAGACCAGGGGTGGGCACGCCTGTGGAGAGGCGGGCGGTGTCGGCCCAGGGGGTGCCCTGCAGGCACTGGAAGATGGCGGAGTGCTCGGAATCGGCAGGCAGCAGCCGGCTGCCGGATTGCGCCAGTTCTGGCAGCACCACCGGGCCGGCGGCGATCAGGGTTTCCTTGTTGGCCAGGGCCAGGTCCTTGCCGGCGCGGATCGCCGCCAGGGTGGGCAGCAGGCCGGCGCAGCCCACGATGCCGGTCACCACCAGGTCGGCGCTGGGCCAGGCGGCCACGGCGCAGAGGCCGTCGAGGCCCCCCAGCAGCTCCGGCAGCCGTGCTGGCTGGTGGGCCGGATCGAGGGCCGCCAGGCGCTGGCGCAGCTCCGCCACTCGCTCGCCATCGGCCAGGGCCACCGCCTCGGGGGCATGGCGCAGGATCTGCTCCAGCAGCAGGTCGAGGTTGTTGCCCGCCGTGAGGGCCACCACCTTGAAGCGGTCGGGAAATTCGCAGGCCAGCTGCAGCGTCTGGGTGCCGATGGAGCCGGTGGACCCCAGCACGCTGATGGCTTTCACGGCAGGGCTCCCTAAGGTTGCGGCGCTTCAAGTGTCCCACTGATTCCCCCATGGCCCGCGCGCCCTCCCTGCCCTACGTGCTGCTCTGTGGCCTGGCGATGGGCGCCGCCGATGTGGTGCCAGGGGTTTCGGGGGGAAGCATGGCCTTCATCCTCGGCATCTACGGCCGCCTGCTCGAGGCCGTGGCCGGCTTCGACCTCACCTTTCTGGCCCTGCTGGGTCGTGGCGCCTGGCGGCAGGCGGCAGCGCGGGTGCACCTCGGCTTCCTGCTGCCCCTGCTCTCGGGGCTGCTGGGGTCGGTGCTGCTGCTGGTGCGGCCGATCACCTGGCTCTATGCCGACCACCGGGTGTTGCTGTTCGCCTTCTTCTTCGGCTTGATCGTGGGCTCGATCGTGCTGATCGCCCGTCACGCCCACTGGGGCGTCTCCGGCCTGATCGCCATGGCCAGCGGGGTGCTGGGGGCGCTGCTGCTGGTCACCCGGGTGCCGGTGACCATGCCCCACGACCCCCTCACCATCTACTGGAGCGGCGCTGTGGCGATCATGGCGATGATCCTGCCGGGGGTGTCCGGCTCCTTTCTGCTGCTGGTGCTGGGCCAGTACCAGCACGTGCTCGAGGCCGTGAAGGGGCTGCAGTTCGGCACCCTGGTGCCCTTTGCCCTGGGCTGCATCACCGGCCTGCTGCTGTTTGTGCGGCTGCTGCGCTGGCTGCTGCAGCGCTGGCACGGGCAGACCGTGGCCCTGCTGGTGGGCTTCATGGCCGGCTCGCTCTGGAAGATCTGGCCGTTTCGTGTCGTGCTCGAGAGTGTCGTCAACGCCAGGGGCGCGGTGGTGGTGCTGCGCGATGCCCTGGCGCCTCCCACCAGCGGCGGGGCCCTGGCCGTGGCTCTGCTGCTGATGGGCCTCGGGGTGGCCCTGGTGACGGGGCTGGAGCAGCTGCAGGCCCGCGCCGGTGGCCAGGAGATGGGCGCCTGATGGCCACGTGCTGGACACTGGGGCGATCTCCACAGCTGCCATGACCCGTTTCCGCATCGGCGACCGCGGCAGGCCCCCGGAACACTGGGGTTCGGCTCTGGGATTCGTGCTGGCGGCCTCGGGCAGTGCGGTGGGCCTGGGCAATCTCTGGGGCTTCGCCTACCGGGCTTCCCAGGGCGGCGGTGCCGCCTTCGTGCTGCTCTACCTGCTGATCGTGCTGCTGGTGTGCCTGCCGGTGCTGGTGGCCGAGATGGTGCTGGGGCGCAGCACCGGCCATGCGCCGCTGCTGGCGCCGGTCACGGCGGGGGGCCGCCGCTGGGCGCCGCTGGGCTGGCTCTACATGGCGGCTGCCACGGGAATCCTCTCCTATTACGCCGTGCTGATGGGCTGGACAGGCCGCACCCTGCTGCATGCCCTGGCTGATGGCCTGCCGAGCGACATGGCGGCGGCGCAGACCTTCTTCTCGTCGATCAGCAGTGGCGGTGATGCCGTGCTCGGCCACCTGCTCAGCCTGGCCCTCACGGGTGTGGTGGTGGCCGCAGGCATCCGTGGCGGCATCGAGCGGCTCAGCCGCTGGGGCATGCCGCTGCTGTTCCTGATGCTGCTCGGCCTGCTGGTGTGGGCCAGCACCCTGCCGGAGACAGCCGCCGGCTACCGCACCTTCCTGCTGCGCTGGGATGCCGCCAAACTGCTCGACCCGGCCACGATCCGCAACGCCTTCACCCAGGCCTTCTTCTCGATCGGCACCGGCATCGGCGCGATCCTGGCCTACGCGGCCTACCTGGAGCGGCGCAGCCCCATTCCCCGCGAGGCCGCCAGCGTGGTGGCGATGGACACGGCCGTCGGGCTGATGGCCGGCTGCGTCACCTTCCCGGTGGTAGCGAGTTTCGGCCTGGGCGACGTGGTGAGCGGCAGCACCGTGGGCACCCTGTTCATCGCCCTGCCCACCGGTCTGGCCTCCCTGGGCCTGAGCGGCCGGCTCGTGGCCGTGGTGTTCTTCGCCCTGGCCTACATCGCCGCGATCACCTCCGCCGTGTCGCTGCTGGAGGTGCCCACCAGCTCCCTGATGGACCGCCTGGGCTGGAGCCGCCGCCGCACCACCTGGCTGCTGGTGCTGCTGATCGCCGTGCTGGGGCTGCCCTCGGCCCTGGATGTGGGCGTGCTGGAGCGCATGGATGCGGTGTTCGGCGGGGTGGTGCTGATCAGTGGCGGCCTGGGGCTGGCGCTGCTGCTGGGCTGGGGTGCCCCGGCGCGCTTCCTGCAGGATCTGCGTCAGTCCGGCAGCTCTGATGCCCTGGTGCGGCCCTTGCTCTGGGCCCTGCGCTGGCTGTCGCCGCCCGCCATCACGGTGGGCCTGGTGGTGTCGGTGCTCGACCTGGCCCGCAGCTGGAGCGGCTGAGCCCCGCCGGCCAGGGGTTTGACTGGCGCCAGTGGATGGCGGAACGATGACGGCAATGCCGGGCTGGCTGCAGCGCTGGAACTTCATCGAGCGGGCCCGGCTGGAGCGCAAGCTCTGGGATGCCTTTGAGGCCCGCCAGGACATTGAGGCCATGGTGGTCAGCTGCCGCGAGGCGGTGCAGGCCGGCGATGCCGGTCGCTCCTTTGAGCTGGAGGTGTGGCAGACCACCCTGGTGCGGATCCGCCGCATTGAGCGGCTGATGGCTGATCAGGCGCCGCCGGAGTGAGCGGCGCGGGCTGCGGGCAGCCGGCTCAGCGGCGCAGCCACTCGGTGTGGCCGCCGGGGCGGTCGATCAGCTCGATGCCCTCAGCCTGCAGTGCGGCGCGGATGCGGTCGGCGCTTGCGTAGTCGCGGGCGGCCTTGGCGGCGCGGCGGCTTTCGATGCGCTCCAGGATCTCCGCTTCTTCGGGGGCTGCCGCGGTGCCGGCGGGGTTCTGCGGCGGGGCCGGGGCCTCTGGCTTCAGCCCCAGCACGGCCGCCAGCTCCTGCAGCAGGCCCAGCCGGGCGGCCATGGCGGGGCTGGCAACGGCCTCGGCGGCGCTGTCGTCGCCGCGCTCCAGCCGGTTGGCCAGGCTGCGCAGGGGGCGGCCCAGCTCAAACAGCGTGGCCAGGGCGGCTGAGGTGTTGAGGTCGTCGTCCATGGCCTCGATGAAGCGCTCACGCAGCGCCGCCAGCTCTGGCTCCAGGGCGCCGGAATCGCCGGCGCTGGGCACAGGGGTGATGGCGCTGTCGGCGCTGGGCTGGCCGAGGCCCAGGGCGGCATTGAGTCCCTTCCAGCCGGCGGCGGCGGCCTCCAGGGCCTCGCTGCTGAAATCGAGGGGCTTGCGGTAGTGGGCCTGCAGGGTGAACAGCCGCAGGGTCATCGGGCTCACCCCCGAATCCAGCAGGGCGCGGATGGTGGTGAAGTTGCCCAGCGACTTGGACATCTTCTCGCCGCCCACATTCACCATGCCGTTATGCAGCCAGAGGCGCGCCAGGGGCTTGCCGGTGGTGGCCTCCGACTGGGCGATCTCGTTCTCGTGGTGGGGAAAGATCAGATCGGCGCCGCCCAGGTGGATGTCGATCGTGTCGCCCAGCTCCTCGCGCACCATGGCGGAGCACTCGATGTGCCAGCCCGGCCGCCCCTCGCCCCAAGGGGAGGGATAACTCGGTTCGCCCGGTTTGGCGCCCTTCCAGAGGGCGAAATCAAAGGGGTGCCGCTTGCGGGCCTCTTCCGCCGTCGCCACGCGGCCGGCGGCATTGTCCTGCTGCTCGCCCAGGTCGCGGCCGGAGAGCTTGCCGTAGCCGCCATGGCCCATCACGGCGAAATACACATCGCCGTCGGCGGAATAGGCCGCGCCCTTGGCCTCCAGCTCCGTGATCATGCGGCGGATCGCCCCGAGACTGCCCGTGGCCCGGGGCATCCGATCCGGGGGCAGGATGTTGAGCCGGGCCATGTCAGTGCGGAAGGCCTCGATGTTGCGCTCGCTCACCACCTCCATCGAGCTGCCCTCGCTGGAGGCGCGGCCAAGGATCTTGTCGTCGATGTCGGTGTAGTTCTGCACGAAGGTCACCGCATAGCCGCTCCAGATCAGGTAACGGCGCAGCACATCCCAGGCGATGTAGCTGCGGGCGTGGCCGAGGTGGCAGAGGTCATACACCGTGACGCCGCAGCAGTAGATGCTCACCTTGCCCGGCTCCAGAGGCTCGAACGCCTCAACGCGACGGGTGAGCGTGTTGGTGAGCCGCAGGGTCACAGAGGAGATGGGGCGCTGGGTTGGGATCGTGGCACAGGCCTGCGGCTGCCCCGATCAGCTCTCGGGCTCTGATGGGCCGGAGCCGCTCACCCGGCCCACCACGTAGCCCACCAGTGCCCCCACCAGAAACCCCTGGGCCAGCAGGATCTGGCGGCGGTAGCGCCAGGGGATGCGCCCTAGCTGAATGCCCACCACCAGGGCGATCAGCAGCGCGCCGATGCCCACGCCGCGGGCCAGGGCCAGGCCTTTGCGCTTTGGGCGCACCGCTGGAGAACGGTCACTCCGGGAGAGGCCAGGCCGTCGGCCGCCGTCGGGTGGTTCGCGTGCACTGAAGTTTGGCAGACAAGGAGTATCGATCGAACCCCAAATATAGGTTGAGATCCTTCGCAGCGCGATTTTCCTGCCGGCAGATGTTGCAGGTACACCAACATGGTCGCCCTGTGGATCCCATCAGCGCTCCACCACGACAGTGGACTCACTCATTGAAGGTGGATTCAGGGTCGGATGCTGTGAATGCGTGCGCCGTGCTGAAGAGCGTGTCAAGTGACCAGAGCTGGCTTTCAAGAGGATCAAGTGTTGGACCCCCATGCATCCAACCAGATGAAGCCTGCTGCCAGACAGTGCCGATGCGTTGCTCCCCATTGAGCTGAAGGTCCCAACACCCACATCAGGGTCGACGTGGGGGATCAGCGAATCACCGAATTTCCCCAAACTTGTAGCGGCTCTGGGCTGACTGTCTGACAGCCATGATGTGCCAAACCAGCTCTAAAGCTGTCCTTGCACGCCCCTCAAGCCCCTGGGGCCCCAGCCCTGGAGGTGGCCCATGCTCTGGCCCAGATCCATTTTCAGGCCCTTGCACGGGTTCTGACAACGAGGGCCATCGCCTTGGCCGTCACGGAACTCTGGCTGGACCCATGGCCGCTGAAGCAAGCTTCTCTCCGCAGCGGCACCGCAGTGGCACAAGCGGTCCTAGCCCAGGCTGCTGGTGCCCTTCTGGTGGGTTCAGATGTTGTCTGATTCAGAACGCTTCAGGTACCAGCGAGCGCGGCTGTCCAGCCTTGGCTCTGATCCCAGGAGAGGCCCCCGTCCTGCGCGCGCGTCTCCAGCCGCTCAGCCGCATGGCGACAGGGCCCTTTGAAGCACCGGCAGAGGAGGGCTGAGCAGGTGCTATAGTTTTGGACTGCTCTGAGAGGGGAAGGCCGCGAGGCTGGAACCAGAGAGGAGCAGGCTTACAGAGATGGAAGAGCGCCTGCGAGAGCGGCCCTTCGGTGCTGTAGGTTTCTTAGGTCGCTGCGAGGCGACAGCCACCGAGAGCTTCTGGAAACGGGAGTGGAGGTAGCAGAACCTGGA
>NZ_JADEWM010000014.1:0-29192 GCF_015207615.1 Cyanobium sp. LEGE 06113
TCGCGGCGGTGGGCATCGGCGTGTTCATCGCCAACATCCTCACCATCGACAAGATGAGCGCCCTGCAGAGCCGCTCGGTGAAGTCGATCTCCACCGGCGATGGCGACCTGCTGCTCAGCGGCGAGGAAAAGGCGCTGCTGGATCAGGGCAAGGGCCAGGTGCTGCTGTTCCAGCTCACCGGCGCCATGATCTTTGGCGTGGCCAAGGCGATCGGCCGCGAACACAACGCCATCGGCGAGTGCAAGGCGGTGGTGTTCGATCTCACCGAGGTGTCCCACCTGGGCGTCACCTCCGCCCTGGCGGTGGAGAACGCCGTGGAGGAGGCGATCGAGAAGGGCCGTGAGGTGTTCGTGGTGGGGGCCAGCGGCACCACCCGCCAGCGGCTCGAGAAGCTCGGGCTCTACGCCAAGTTGCCGCCTGAGCGCACCGCCATCAGCCGCCAGGTCGCCCTGCAGCAGGCCGTGGGCGCGCTTGCCTGAGGCTTGCCTGAGCGCCCGGCGCGTCGCCCGCCATGCCGACAGCCCAGCCATCAGTCGCCCCAGCGGCGCAGCAGGTTGGTGTAGCTGCGGCTGATCAGGTCAAACACCTCGCCATGGCTCTGGCTGGCGAACAGAGCCCGGCGGGCGGTGTCGAGCTCGAACAGCAGCTCGCGCTGATCGGCCTGGCGCACCCGGCTCTGGATCCAGCCCACCGCCGCCAGCCGCTCCCCGGCCAGCACCGGCTCCACCCGGTGCAGCAGGGTGCTGGGGTAGACGATGGCGTGGCCGGCCGGCAGCCGCAGCGCCTCCTCGGCACCGGGCGATTCCAGCACCAGGGCACCGCCCTCGTAGGCCCCGGGCTCGCTCAGAAAAAGGGTGAAGGAGAGGTCGCTGCGGCCCTCCTTCATGTAGGCGTTGTCCACGTGGCGGCCGTAACCCTCGCCCACGCCGCAGCGGCTGAACAGCAGCCCGTGCACCCGCACGGGCAGGGCCGCTGCGGCCACGAGCGGATGGGCCAGCAGGGCCTGGCGCACCTGCTGGCTGAGGCGGCTGTGCAGTGGTGAGTCCGGATCGAGCTGTCGGTTGTGTTTCACGGTGCGGGCGTGCCAGCCGGCGGTGTCGGCCCCAGGCCGCCAGACGGCCGACTCGACCCGCAGGGCCTCGCCCATGGCGGCCGCCTGCTCCGGTAACACCAGGGGCTCGATCGCAAAGCGCATGGGGTTAACAGAAAGACTCCGAACGGTGACGCCCGGGCCCAACCTTCCGCCGCCACCAGCACCATGATCACGACGGAAGTCAACCGCGCACCCATGGCCCGCTCCAGCCTCGCCCTCTTCCTCGCCACGGCTGGTCTGGTGGCTGGCAGCCTGGGCTGCGGCCGCCAGGCCGAACGCTTTGAGGGGGGCGAAGGCGGCGAGGGCGGAGAAGGCAGGCCCGAACTCACCAGCCCGAGCGGCACCACCCTGCCGCGAGACAACCGGGCCGGGGAGGACGGCGAGGCGGGGGAAGCCGGCGAAGGAGGTGAAGGCGGCGAGAACGGCGAAGGCGGAGACGACTAAGGGGGGTAGCCAGACCCGGCAGCCCAGAGCAGGTTCAGCCCGGCCATCCATCCACGCCATGGCTCCAGCCAAGGCAGCGGCGGGTGAGGTGCTCACCGTGGGCGATCAGACCCCGGTGCAGCTGACAGGTGAGCAGGGGGATCGCGTCCCCAGCGGCCTGGTGCCGAAAAAAGCGGCAGGTGAGACACACCTGACGGCTGCGGCTGGCCCGCAGCATGGGCTGCGTCAGATAGGGCCAGTCGTGAACGGCCTCGGGCCCGGCCTGGCCTGCGAGCGGGAAGAGCGAAGGGGAGGCAACCATGGCAGGACAGATGAAGTACATCTGTACTAGCAGCAAAAGGCTCCGCCGAAACACACGGCCGTCACCCCCTCGGTGGTGATCTCCAGGGTCCAGTGCTGGACATCGAACGGTGTGCTGCTGAAGGCATAGGGGGGGGTGAGCACCCCCACCACAGGCGGGGTCTGGGGCGAGCGCGCCGAGGGCACCTCGAAGGCCTGAACGCTCCGCTCTCGGAGGCTCTCCACCAGATCGGCCTTGCCGCTTTCGGCCTGGCGCTCGACCTTGCGCAGGACTTTCCCGGAAAGGGGAGCCAATGAGCCTGCCAGTTCTCACGTCAAAGTCCCAAGGGAGCAGTGGCGCCATCACTGAGGGCCTCCGGAACGTTCCCAGCACCAAACGGAGCCGAGCTGATCAGTCCACGGCTCGTACGTGGGATCCATAGCCCGTCAGAGCCCGATCGGCGCTGAGCAGCTGCAGGCCTTCCACCTGGGCCTGCACCACCAGCAAGCGGTCGAACGGATCGCGGTGGATCCAAGGGAGGTGCTGCACCGCCAGCACGTGCTCAGCGCGCACCGGGAGTTCGCGGAATCCCTGCCCCAGCAGACCCAGCCGCAAGGCGGCAGCCTCCACCTGGAAATCGGCTCGCCCGAGGGACGACTTGATGGCCACTTCCCACAGGCTCACCACGCTGAGCAGCAGCGGCTGGGCCGGATCGGCCAGCAGGTCGGCGGCGGCGGCCGGCAGCCACTTGGGGTCGATGGCCCACCACAGCAGCAGCTGGGTGTCCAGGAGCAGGGGCTGGGGCTGGGTTTCGGTGGAGACCATGGCTGCAGGCTCAGCCGAACAGCGTGTCGATCTCGCTGGCGAAGTCGGTCTTCAGATCGGCACCTGCCACCACAGAACCCCGTAGAAATCCGCCCCGCCGGGCTTCAGGAGCGGCTTGCACCGGCACCAGGCGAACGAGGGGGCGGCCGGCTTTGGCGATCACCACCTCCTCCCCTTCAAGGGCCTGGGCCACGTAGCGGGAGAGGTGGGTTTTGGCGTCGTGGAGGTTCACCTGCATGGCAATCGCCCATGGCTCGATTAGCTTAGTCCGTAGGTGGCTAAGTCAAGTCGATCGCTGAGGTCAACTCGTATCGCTGGAGAGCCAGTAGAAAGCTACCGAGCTTCTCTCCCTCTGTGACTGACTCCAACCCACTTGCCAGTGGCGGCGGCGACTACGACTCAGCGACGATCAAGGCCGGGATCCTGCAGGAGATGGCGGACCTGAAGAACACCGTCCAGTCCTTCGGGGTCCAGGCGATCAAGGATGGAACCTGGTTCAACAAGTTCGTCAATAGCTGCCTGGGCAGCTACGAGCGCAAGGTGATGGGAAAGGGCGGGGCTGCCTATCTTCAGGGAAAGTATCCTGGCCTGCCCACCGACGCAATCGCCAGCAAGCTTTGTGAGCTGGCCGAAAAGAATGCGGCTGCTGCCGGCGGTCTTTCGGGGGCCTCGGCAAGTGCGGCCGTGCTCACGGGCGGAATGACCTTGCCTGCAGCCATCACGGCAGTGATGGTGGAAGTACTGTTCACGGTGCGCCTGCAGCTGCGGCTGGCTTACGACCTACACCTTTTGTACGGAATCCCGCTGGATGCAAGCGATCCGGAAGAGCTGACCAGGCTCTTCGCCGTGGTTTATGGAATCAAAGTTGCCGAGGTGGGCGGACTGGGCGTCAAGGCCTTTGGGCCAGAAGTGGCGCGGGCCCAGCTCTTTCGACTGATCCATGGCAACACCCCGGTAATTCAGGCGGCAGCGCGCAGCGTGCTCGGTCCGCGGATAGCAAAGCAGGTGACCCAGAAAGCGATCCTCAAGACAGCTGTGCCGATTGTGGGGACAGCGATCTCAGCAGGTTGGAACTACACCACCACACACATGATGGGCATCCGCGTTCGCCATGGCGTACGGGTAACGGCAGCCTTGCGGGAGGAAACCGGACGGCTTCAGGGGCAGATCGGCCGCAATGAGCAGGCGGAGGTGGCAGTTCTTGAAGGCCTGATGGCTCTCGCTCTGGCCGACAGGAACTTTGATGACAAGGAACGCGAGGTCTACCTCACCTTTCTCAAGCAGCTGGCCCTGCCTGAGCAGGAGTTGCAGAGGCTGGCGGACAAGGTGGATGCCGATCTGGACGCAGTCTGCACAGCCTTGAAATCGATCCAGGAGCCCGCGAACCGGGAATCGGTGGCACGTGTGTTTTGTCTGATCACCGCTGCGGATGGGGAGCTGCAGGTTGATGAGCAAGAGGTGCTGGCTCGTCTGCTGGAGGCCCTCGGCCAGGGGCATCTCCTGGAGGGCTTGCCTGCATTGGTACGGCGGTTCCGTCGGGAGGATGGCGCCGTTGATCAGGCGCTCTTCGCGGCAGGAGATGTGGCCAATCGGGCGGGGGAGAAAGTGGGTGAAGCCCTTGGTTGGGCCGGCAAGCTATTCAGCAAAGACAAGCCGGCATGGGCAAACACTGACGCCCCTGCAGTGGACTTTGAGGCCACGGTGGAGGAGAAAACCAATCAGGTGATCCTGGCCGGGATGGATCGGCTGACGCAGCGTTTTGCGGCCGGGGAGCTGAGGCTGGAGGACTACAAGGCTCAGTTCGCGGTGCTGGTGGAGCAGCTGAATCGATCCAGGAGCACCGATAAATGAGGTGGAATTCGCGCAGCCTCCAGCGTCTTGTGCCCAAAACCAGCGGCAGCCCTCAATCCCCCTAGGGAGCGGCGTCCCATTGAGTGGTGTAACTCGGGAGGATCAGCCCCGGCGTAGCCGGGGCTGACGGCTCACCTCCCTCAGATCTCAGCTGTGGCAATGGGTGGGCCGGTCTGTGACCCTGTTCGGAGCACTACCACCAAACCGAACACAGACCATGACCCTCACCCATAGTGGCGCCTCCGAGCTGAGCCAGCTCATGGAGGGCACCACCTCTGGCGCGCTGATTCCAGAGATCGTGCGCCGGGGCTTCCAGGATCTCCTGGAGGCCGAGGTCTCCGCTGCCATTGGAGCCACGCGCCATGAGCGCTGCCCTGATGAGCGCACGACCCACCGCAACGGCTACCGCCAGCGGCTGCTCACCACCCAGGTGGGCGACCTCACCCTGGCCATCCCCAAACTGAGGCAGGGCAGCTTCTTCCCCGACTGGCTCGAGCCACGCCGCCGGGTCGACAAGGCCCTCTACGCCGTGGTGATGGAGGCCTACACCGGTGGCATCTCCACCCGCAAGGTCGACGCCCTGGTGGAGGCGCTGGGCGCTGCCAGCGGCATCTCCAAATCGGAGGTAAGCCGGATCTGCCAGGGCCTCGATGAGCAGGTGAAAGCCTTTCTGGGCCGGCCTTTGGACCATGCCCGCTTCCCCTACGACTACCTCGATGCGACGTACCTCCACGGCCGCCTGGGCCGCAACATGCAGGTGGTGTCGCGGGCGGTGGTGGTGGCCATCGGCATCAATGCCCTCGGCTACCGCGAGGTGCTCGGCATTGCCGTGGGCGACAGCGAGGCCGAGGGCTTCTGGCGTCAGTTCCTCGGCAGCCTCAAGGAGCGTGGCCTCGATGGCACCCGGCTGGTGATCTCGGACGCCACCTGGGTTTGACGGCGGCGATCAAGCGCATGTTCCATGGCAGCTCCTGGCAGCGCTGCCGGGTGCATTTCCTGCGCAACCTGCTCTCCCACGTGCCCAAGGCGGGCCAGGACATGGTGGCGGCGGCCATGAAAGCGGTGTTCGTGATCCAGGCCCCCGATCAGGTGCGCGCTCACTGGCAGCGGGTCACCGAGATGCTGCGCAAGCAGTTCCCAACAGCCGTGCCGGTGATGGACGCCGCCCGCGTCGACGTGCTGGCGTTCCTGCACTTCCCGCAGGAGCACTGGCGCAAGATCTGGAGCACCAACCCGCTCGAGCGCCTCAATAAGGAGATCAAGAGACGCACCAACGTGGTCGGCATCTTCCCCAACGAGGCTGCGATCACCCGCCTGGTGGGTAGCCAGCTACTGGAGCAGCAGGAGGAATGGCAGCTGGAGCGCCGGCGCTTCTTCTCCGAGGCCACGATGGCCAAGATCCCGGACCCCGAAGAGGTTCTGGAGCTCAGCGATGGTGAACGCGCTGAGGAGGTGGCTGAAGCCATCACCTGAACCGAACCAGCTCCTTCCCTCGATCTAGACAGAACTCCTCGATCGCTGAGTTGCCAATTCAGCAATCAGGGTTCATAGTGGATGAACGGAGCTGCGCAGTCAGCTTCCAGGCAGTCATCCTCTGGCTGCCCCTGTTCACCCTCCGGAAAGGGTCACAGGACCTCCTGAGTTACACCACTCGGAGGGGCGCTACCCCCCTAGGGTTCCCGCAGTTGCCCGGTTCTGTTGTCGGTTCCCTCCTCCCCTGCCCTGCGCTGGCTGACAGCGGCCCTGCTGTTCGTCGCAGCCGGCCTGGCGCTGGCGCTGCCCTTCGTTTCGGCCACCCTGCTCACCATCGTGATCGGTGGCGTGGCCGTGGCGGCGGGGATCTCCCAGGCGCTGCGCCTCACCGGAGCCAGCGACTGGAGCGGCAGGATCTTCCGCCTGCTGTCGGCGCTGCTCTACGTGGGGGGCGGGATCGGCATCCTGGTGTATCCCCTGGCCAGCGAAGTGAGCCTCACGCTGTTCCTCGGTTTCCTGCTCGCCTTCCAGGGGGTGATGGAACTGGCTGGCGCCGCTGCATCGCCTGGGCCGGCTCGGCCGCTGGTGCTCATTGATGGCATCGTCACCGCCGTGCTCGGCGGGCTGCTGGTGGCCAAATGGCCCAGCGACAGCGTCTGGGCGATCGGCACCCTGCTGGGCGTCGGTCTGGGGATCTCGGCCATCAACCTGCTGACAAGCCCGAGAGCTCCCGAGCCGTAAAGGATCTGTTCGCGTTCCGGCGTGGCTGATCGGACGCGGCGCGTGTCATCCTGCTCAGTCCCATCATCAACAGAGGGCAGCTTTCCCGCGGTGGCGAAGGAGTGAAAGGAGTGAAAGGCGTGCAAGGCGTTAGCGGCCTAACACCTCCACCTGTAGTCCCCGAACATCTCAATGGTCGGCAGGGCACTCACCGAAAGAGAACAGCATGCCTCGAGCGGGCTGCCGACATAGAACTTTACGCAATGGCTGCCAACCATCCGCCCCGAGCCAAGTACATTTAGGCATAAGTTTAGGCCCCTTTTGCTGACATGGCAGATCTTGCCAGCTTCCCTTTTTCTTTCTTCTCTGATACGGCCTCCTCCGATGATGGCTATGTTGTAAATCCTGATGTCACAGTATTAACGCTGACGGGAAACGACTCGATCACGGGCACGATCTCAGGAACATTGACGTCTGGGATCTTTAATGCAGGAACCATCCTCACGGGTTTCGGCAATGACTCCATTGTTGGCACCGGTGGCGGCAGCGGTATTTTCAACTCTGGCATTATCGCTACCAGTTTCGGGAACGACATTCTTGATGGAGATGCCACTGGCGACAATACTTCCGGGATCTTTAACGAAGGCATTATCGCGTCTGGGTTCGGTGACGACTCCCTCACAGGTACCAGCAACAGTACGGCGATCTTCAACACTGGCAGAATAAGTACCAGCGTTGGCAACGACTCCATTGTGGGCGTGGCCACAGGTGACTTCACCACGGGTATTTTCAATGAGGGCATCATCAATACCAGTTTTGGAAACGACTCGATTTTGGGAACTACGATCAGCGGCACTTTTTCTACTGGGATTCTAAACAAGGGCTTCATCGATACTGGTTTTGGCAACGACTCGATTAACGGTACCAACGGCGGTACCTTCGGCTCCGGGATTGACAACGATCAAAGTATCAAGACCGGCTGGGGGAACGACGAAATCACCGGCACCGCAGAAGGGAGCTTCACCTTTGGGATCGATAATGCCGGTACCATTGATACAAGCTCAGGCAATGACCAGATCACCGGCAGCAGCACTAGTTCCTCTGGGATCGTAAATACTGGCACGATTAACACAGGCAGCGGCCGTGATGTAGTTGATGCCCTGAACGGCGGCTTTGCAGGCGACGGCATCATCAGCCTTGGGAGCGGGAAAGATATGCTCAAGGGCCATGGAGAGGGCAGTTTCGATGGCGGCCGCGGCAAACAAGATCAGATCCTGTTCAATACTGGCACGTATGTCATCGTTGACGTTGAAAATGGCTTCATCATTGATTCGCTCATGAGCATCACTAACTTTGAGCGGATCGGCAGTGCTCAAAGTGGTGACTTCTTATCGCTAGAGGCAGGGGTTCTCGTGATTTCAGCCGGAGGTGATGTTAGTTATTCTGCCTAAGTCTTGCCCGTCGCCTGCTTTCACCATGCTTAACATATGGCCTTGATCAGTGTGATGGGAGCGCCGTCCCAAGAGAAGCCGCATAGCCATACTTCAGACATCATGCAGGGCAAGGAACAGCTCAGAAGCGACCAGTTTCTGGGAATGGTCCCTCACCTGCTTCGCCCGAGAGGGTGAATGGACAGGCCAGCCGGCTTTAACGTTGTGGCGATGGGCGGTTTCGCTGAAGCTGGCGCTGGTGAAAAAGCCCGGGCTTGGCAATGAGCCATAGCGCTGATTCGCGCACCGAATTGGGCCAGCAATAGAGCGTGGATCAAGGCAGGCCCAGTAGCTCACACTGGCGAGTAGTGAAGAGTTCAGGGTGATCGATCACGACCACCTTTCCCTCTTCATGGACATCCGATCAGCTGAGACTTTTTTATGAGCCATTCCAGCTCGATCAGGGGCTTGTGACTTTACTTGAACAGCTCCTCCGCCTAGGCCTGACTAGCCACTTGGGCCTTGCTCTTGTTGTCTCGGGTGAACAGATCGCTGGCGCCATCCAGCATCTGCTTCTTTCACCGGTTCATCTCACTGCGTGAATGGCTGGCTCGGCGGTGATCTTCTCGTTCATCTTGCGGCCACTGATCGCCTCCATGGCGAGCCTGGTCATGAACTCATGGCTACAGGTACGGCGCTTGCTCAACTCCTTCAGAGAAGCCGTCGCTGGATCTCACGGGATAGGCCACGGCCGCAGCGATCCAGATGGCAAGGTAAAGGCCAAGGCTGCCATTCATGACGGCAGGGGAAACCAACGCCGCATCCAGGTGATGGTGGCCTGAATCGTTCACAAAAAACCCCTCCACCGCATGGTGGAGGGGAAGAAGCGCGGGCAACTAGCGCGCCACGTCAGCAGGGATCAACCCAAGAACTCAACCGTTTCAAACGACTTCGCCGTGAGGGTCATTCCGTCTTGTTCAAAGATGTCCTTACGGCGTCCCCAGGTGATGTCGTAGTCCTCTTCCTGACCGGGCAGCACGAGCGTGTCACGCCCCCAACCGCCGTCGAAGTACCCATCTCCGAAGCCCTTCACCGTATCGCGGCCCCATCCCAGGAAGTACTTCCCACCGCCACCAAAGCCACCTTCGAGGGCATCAATGGTGTCATTACCTCCGCCGGTTTTCACGGTGCCTTCGTTGTAGATGGCAATACCTCGCTGGCCATCATCCCCTTTAAGGCCTGAGCTGCCTGCATCCCCAGCTACGCCACCGTCCCCGGTGATCCCGTCGGCACCATTGTCGGCCCTGGACAAGTTGGTGAGAGTGAAATCATCATTGCGACCTCCTTCGCCACCCGAACCTGCAGCTCCCCCGGCTCCAGCATCACCACCGTCTCCAGCAGCACCACCGGCAGCCCCGGTGCCCTGAAGGCCACCAATGCCTGTGATGACGTCATGTCCAAAACCCGTGTCGACCTTGGAACCGGCATCGATCTTGATGCCGATTCCACCATCACCGCCAGCACCACCGGCGCCGCCATCACCGCCAAGACCGCCATCACCGCCAGCTCCGCCGTCACCGCCATCTCCGCCTACCCCACCACGGGCAACTCGCCCGAACACGATGGCGGCATCGCCGCCATCGCCACCAGCCCCGCCATCGCCGCCAGCTTGACCGGCGGCGCCGGCGCCGCCATCCCCACCAGCGGTGCCGTTGCCTCCATTGCCGCCGACGCCTTTGATGGTGTCGTTATCGAAGAGGAACCCGAAGCCGGTATCCAACGTGCTGTTGCCCAACTCAATGCCAGTGGCACCAGCGGTGCCGTCCTCGCCGTCAGAGCCGTTGTCGCCGGCAGCGCCAGCCTCACCGTCGGTGCCATTACCGCCCGCTTCACCGGGCTTCCCGATGAGGTCAGACTGGGGAGTAAGGGCTCCGAATGGAAAGCGAAACCTTGTGCCGTCGGCGCCATCAAGTCCATCCCCCCCGGCAGCTGCTTGGGGTTCGGTGATACCACTTGCCCCTGGGGAGCCAGGGCCGCCGCCGTCGGCACCGTCGGCGCCTGTGCCCATAAAGCTGTCATTGCCGATAGACATGAACAGCCTTGAGCCAGTCAGGAGAGCACCCTGAGCCTGGTCGCCGGCATCACCCTCACCGATGATCTTGTCAGAGCCAAGCGAGGTATTGACGGTACCCCCGTTCAGAAACACTGGCTGAGGCTGGTCAACAGGCAAGGGGCGCTCGTCTGAGAAGATCGTCCAAAGGGCGTTTGCAAGATTGAATGCCATACCGTATGTTCCAAACGGAATTGGTTTTGCAATAACAAGCTGAAGCGGCCGACTCGGAAAGGGAACGGAGTCAAGTCTTATTGTAGCAATAGTTAATAGTTAATCAACTGCAACCCTGAATGCTTCCTTAATTTGAGAGAAGTTATGTTTCGTGTTTTTCAGGACTCGTCAGCAAGGGCCACCACGCCATGGCCTCCAGATTGACTGGCTAGTAGTGCAGGAGTTCGGCTCTTTCGGCGTTGCGATCCTCCCCCCTGCAGCAAATCCAACTGGCCCCGGGAGGCCTCCAGGGCCTGGCGGCGCTGCTCCTGCGGCCGATCCAGGCTCATGCGGTGCAGCTTGAGAGTGCGGGCGAAGGCCTCGGTTGGGCTGAGCAGCGATTTCTGCAGATCAGTGGTCAGCCGCTGGTTGGGATTGAGCTGCCGGTGATGTCCCAAGGCCTATCAGAAGTCTGTGCCAGCCGGCCTGGCGGGTGCCTCGCGGCAAAGCTCACGTGCGCGGAAGCCGCACCTGACCCTTACTCCCAGACGCTGGGCGTGGCAATCGCCCAGACCACCTCCGCCACCGATGCCAGCTGCTGGAGGCAGCATGATCAGAGACCGACTCACCTACGGCCGGCGTGTGCCCTGGCAGACCGGCAAACGTGAACTGAAGCGGGGCCGTGACATCACCTGGACACTGCGGGCGATGCCGGCGCCGGAATGGGTGGTGGAGCAGTGGCCGGGCAGCACCACGATCATCGCCCTCCGCAGCCACGGCAGCCGCGGGTGCAGGCCGACTAACCAGACCCCCTACTGCGCTACGGGTCTGCGGACTGGGGCGAAGGCCCTGCCGCGGCCCGCCGATCGCCATTGATGTGCGACTCCCTTGCGACAAACGCTAGAAACCCTTGCGGCCCAACGCTTCTCCCCCTATCAAGCCCTTGCCTGTTGAGATCAGGGGTGCGGGTCAGATCGTGACCATTCTGTGTCCCCAACAGCGATCGATGAGAATTTCGCCCTTAAGCAGATTCCCGTAATACTCCTCCGATCCCTTGCGCCACAATGCGTCTGGGACAATCAGGCCCTGAACCCCCTTCGCCATTTATTCCTTACGCGCGCGCACGAGCACCGCGCCCCTCCAGGCCTGTTGAGCTGACTCTTGTTGTAGTAGTCGCGTTGAGGGTTGACATGAACCCGCCCTAGGAACATCCTCAAGCCCCAACACAAGTGAACGCCCCGGAAGGAAGCATCCGGAGCCACAAGGGTTGAGCGCGCTGCCAGCGACTGCCTGGATTGAGGCCTTCAGCCGAAAGCCAGAGCCGGAGCCCATCCGCGCGGAGCCCGGCGATCCTGCACGTTCGCCGCCGTGAATCGCGGCTGGGGCGGAACGGCCCGGTAATCGAGCCTGCGGTACACCTCGCTGGTGAAATCAACCGGAGTGAACACATCCAGCAGCCGCAGGGCCAGCCCCAGGCAGGCCGGGGTGTGGCGCCAGACCTGGGCTTCGCTGAGCCGCAGGACGGGGATGCCGAGCCGGGCAGCGTCGGCGTCCTTCGCGTCGTCCTTGCGCTTCTGGGCCGGAGAGGCATGGAAGCTCTGCCGGTTGCGGATGTCGCAGGGCTCATCGATCTCGATGGCCAGGATCTGGCTGGCGCTGCCGGCCACCACCACGATGTCGAAGCCGGAGGCATAGGCCGGATCACTGCCCCGCCGCACCCAGTCGGCATGGGCTTTGGTGCCATGGAACATCACCTCGCGGTAGACGCGGCTCTGGGGCCCTGTGCTGTGTGCTGGTTCTCCGGGGTGAACAGCCGCTGGCTCGAGGCCGCGAATTTACGGGGCGGATCCCAGCCGTTGGCAGGGTTGATCGCATCGGCAATCTGGCCTTGCTAAGGCGATGGGAAAGCGTGGGCACGTCCTTCCCCTGAAGCATTCAGGCGTGAAAGTCGGCAGTGACACCATCGCCATCGGCTCCCCCCAGGGCATGGACTTCAGCCTCAGAGCGCGACGATGGGCCCTGTCCAGAAGAGTCAGACCACCTCAGGCAGCAGATCCGAAGAATCTCGAAGGTAACATTGTGAGTCCTACCTGTGAGTCTCTAAGTAGCCGAGAGGCACAATAAAGCGCTAGGAGACAATCGGGAGTTTTTCAAGGGATCAACATTGTCAACACAGGCCAGCTCCCAATAGGGTAAAATGAAACTTGATTTGTGACCTCAGCATCATGGCACTGCCTTCCCTCGTCAACATTGCCCCTGGCGATCCAGGCCAAACCTTCATTGGCAATGACACCGACGAAGCGTTTGAGCTTTCCAGTTCTGGTGGTACTGGCGAAATCCGGAACTTCATCGTCAAGGGCGAGGGAGGAGACGATACCCTTGTCCTCAGTGGCGCACCGAACCAAACGAACGTTTTTGGCAATGATGGCGATGACTTGATCTCTGTTGAGAACTCAGGGAGTGGCGCGCTCATCGACAGCAAATTCTTTGCCGGGGCTGGCGACGACGCTGTCGTCCTCCAAGACTTGGTGTTCATCGGCAGTGGCCAGGGCACCAGCCAAGTCGGCATGGCTGCTGGCGACGATGTTATCTCTCTCCGGGGTAACTTCAATAACGTCAACCTCTTCGCCAACGACGGCGAAGACACCATAGTCTTCAATGGTTCTTCGTCCTTCCAGAATAGCCGGGCTTTCACAGGCGACGACGACGACATTTTCACGGACAACGGCAACGAAGTCGATTTCACCAACGCAGTGCTGGGCTTCAAGGGCGGCGACGATACGATCAATTTAAGCAACAGCATCACCGGCAGCGGCGACAACGGCCTTGAAGTATTCTTGGGCGATGGCGACGATTTTTTCGCGGGACCCGAAAGCGGCGATCTGGAACTGATGGCCGGCACCGGCGACGACACGATTGCCGGTGGCGGAACTAGCGACACCTTCACCGGTGGCGAAGGCGCTGACCTTTACATCCAGGCCAACGGCGCCAGCGCCTCCGTAATCAGCGTGCTGGGGGGGCAGCCCGGTGTCCCACTCACACTCACCTTCGCTGCCGATCCCGACATCATCACTGATTTCGAGACCGCGGCCGGCGCCGGCGCTCCTGCCGATCGCATCGCATTTTCAGGCTGGGGCGGGCCGTCCAATTTCACAGACAATCGCAGCTCAGCTTCCGGCAGCTTCGGCAGCGGCAATGTGGTTCTCTACTCCGGCAACTTTAATGAAACTGGCAACATTTTCACCACAGCCAGCAACAACGCCGGCCCTGACGTTCTCGCCTTCCTCTCCACCGGCACCGGCAACATCCCCGGTGATTTTGGCGATCAGGCTTTCGTGCTGCTCGACGCCTCCGACCAGTCCTTCAACCCCGACACCGACTTCCTCTGAGCACTAGGGAGACGTTGGCAAACTCAGCCCACTTGCTGGACAATGACCCATTACTCCCTAGCCAGGACTGGGTCGATGGAGTGCTAGCAGTTGGGCTGGGTTTCCAAAGGCTTCCTAACAGCCTGATGAAGGATTTTCTGGGCAATCCCCCGGCGCGACACTCCACCGAGGCACCCCGGATCGCCAACCGCACCGTGCCGGACCCAGAGACCCCGACCGAACCCAGCCCGGGTATCTGCCGGGTGGAACGGCGCATCAACGCCAACGGTCACGAGATGTTCAGCGTGATGGAACCGGGCGGACTCACCCGCAGCGTCGTGCTGTGGGATGACGACTCGGCCGAGGACTTCCTGGACGGCAGGCGCTACGTCGGCCGCTGGGCCCTCGATGCGGACGGCGACTTGCGCGTCAACGTCGCCGGTGGGGTATTCGCATTCCGGCGTGGCTGATCAGACGCGCCCCCCGACGGCGCGTGTCATCCTCAAAGCGCCGCCCAGCCTTTCCCATGCGCGATGCCGGGTTCGAACCAGCGACATCCTGCTTGTAAGGCACAGAGTCGAGGCCGAGAGCCAATGCAGCAACTAGGGCCGGAGCCACCTCATCCACCTCCGGGTGAAATACGGGTGAACTTCCGGGGCAAAGGCGGGCAACCGGGACCATGATGGGCATATATGGACCCATCCGTAGCCCACTGGCTTGAGGCCGGCGCACCCGGCGCGGAGCGCCAGTCGATCCTCCTGGAGCACGCTCCGCCCGATGCGCTCTCCGGGGCGCTGCTCTCCCCCGTGGACCTGGCAGTGCTCACCGGCTACAGCGAGCGTCGTATCCGTCAACTGGCAGAGGCAGCGGCGATGGCCCCATCCACGATCGACTCAGATGGGCAGGGGGAGATCGGCACCTACATCAATGCCGTCCGCGAGCCACTCCCCCTCCTCTTTTCATCTGGCCAGCTGCTGGTCGATCCCCAGCGTCGTGATGCCTTCGCCATCGCCGCGGCCCCCTGGCCCTTCCTCACCGAGCCAGCACCCGCCCGGAAGCGCGGCCGGCCCGCCACCCGGAAGGGGGCGTCCAGTTGGCAGTTCCAGCGCTGCCCGGTCTCAGCCCTGGTGACCGAATGGGTGGAGCTGCCCGACTGGTGGCCGGAGCAACCTCCTCAGGCAAACCGCCCTGAGCTCGGGATCCACCGGGAGCCAATCCACCTCGGCCGTCCCACCTACCTCATCCCTCGGGAGCGATCGCCTCAGCCCGCTGGGTGAGACGGCAGGGCCACCAATGACTGGCGCAGCTCCTGCACCTCCTGCCTGAGGTTTGCCACCTCCCGGATCAGCAACCGCTCCACTGCAGTTGCATCCTCCGGGATCACCGGCACCGGCGCCGGCCGCAGGCCGTCTGCCCATCCATCACTCACAATCCCAGCCCCTTAAACATCCGTTCCACCTCAGTCTGGCTGGCCTGCGCCGACAGTTCTCTCAACCGCTCCCATTCCCCCTCCGCAGCCATCGTCAGAACCCGCCGCAGGTCCTCCTCCAGTGCCTGCCAGATCGCATGCACCTGCTGAGGGTTCAGCTCAGCCCCCGTGATAGCGGCCAACGTATCTGCACATCGAGTCGGAATAGACAACACCGCATCCTTGATCCCATGGCATAGCACTGCCTCCCGCTTCTCAACCTCACTCCGGGCCAGGAGTTCACCTTGGAGCGCTAATGCCTTAGCCTCCTGCACTGCAGCGCGGAAATACCTCAGCCGCTTCTCAGAATCGCCGGCGCTCGGCAACTCAGCTGTTGGAATGTCAGCCCGTAATCCGGCAGCTACCGCAGCAGCCTCAGCCTGTTCCAGCGTTGCCCCACCCGTGCTGCTGCCAGCAGGTGGCTCTACATCAAACCTCGGTGAATCCACCCGCGCCTTGGTCACCCCCGCATAGGCGGCAGCCACCCGCCCGGCGTCGTATTCCCAGTGCCGTGCGCCACGCCGGGCCACTCCCTCCACCGCGAGGCGTTCCCGCACCGTGTCCAGCTGCTGGCGGGACACTCCCACCAACACCGCTGCCCTGCTCGATGGCACCCAACCCATACATCCCTCCGCTCTACCGTGGAAGCACAGTCTTGTGGCGCAACCTAGCGGCGCATGTTGCATCTCCATCTGCGGGGAGGGGGCGCGTATGCCTTGCAGTCCCGCAAGTGCAACCTAGTTTTATACCTGGCGCTAGGCCTACTTTGCGAGTCGTGGCCCCGAAGGCGATTGGGGCCAGGAAGGACCCATTACACCCCCTGGCGCTGCTGTGCTTCTAGTGGCCCTAGAGCCCCGTCACTGCATCTATTGAGTCGCCTGTTAGTTCCTATCTTTTCCTATTTGTGAGTGTTGAAGTGGCTACCGGAGGGGCTGGAGCGTCTGCCAATTGCCACTCTCGTTACTCCAGAACTCCAGCCCGCCCTGCTTGTTGATGACGAAGTACTCGCCAAAGGAATTGGGCTCCTCATCTTCTAGCTTTAGACCAGTTGGAAGCTCAGATGCAATGTGTTTGCTGGTGTAAGTGCTCCCATCTGACACCATTTCATGCCTGATCTTAACGCTTCCGCTGGCTGTTAGGTATGCCGTCATCTTCTCTGCCATGCCGGGCAAGTCATAGATCCATTCGCCCAAAACCTCCTGACCAGGCTTGGCCTTCGGGGCAGCAACTATACTTTCTTCCTGTTGTCTGGTCATCCCGATTATCTTCACTTCCGGCTCTGGGGCGAAGTAGGCCTGAGCCCATGCTGCAGAATGTGGCTCGCCCTCAACGCGAAAGTGCATAAAGGTCCGCTTCTTGGTCGTAAGTGCTAAGAGATTGTCCTTCCTGATCTTTTCTGCCAAGGCCTCCAGTTCATTAACAGTTGCGCGTCTGCTTAGGAGGACATCTATATCCCAGTCTGGATCTTTACTGTCGGCGTTGTCGCTGACTATGGTATGGGTTAGGAGCTTCGGCTTCGGCGTGACTGTAGTGGACTGCCCGGAGCCAGGAGGCAGGCTTGGGGCAGATTGCTGGGTACTGGAGCAGCCAATGAGGGTTGCTGCAAGGACTGTTACTAGAATTCCCAACGGTGCTTTCATAGCTCCTGTTTCTCCTCAGGTTCGAGGCTGGGGCAAGGCGGCAAATCCGCTGAGCGCAACATGGCGACCCTGGCCTTGAACTTGAGACTGTGGGTAAGTCGCTTACTCATTGGGAGCCAAGTACAGGGGCGGTGCCCCGCCTCAGAGGTTAACGATGGGGCCTCTCCAGAAAAGCCAGTCAAGCTCAGGCTTGACCGGTTGACAGGGTTGAGTCAGTTTTCAGGGGATGGTGACGTTGATAGCACCGAAGTCGGTGGTGTCAAAGCCCTGACCGGAGGCGCCAAGCAGAACGAAAGCCTGATCGCCAAAATCGCTTGTAAAGCCGGAGTTGCCGTTTGAGAGGAAGGTGAGCACGTCAGGGCCCGCATTGTTGTTAGTTGTGTTGAATGAGTTATTAGCGGAATTAAAAAAGCCTGAGTACAGCACCCTATCGTTGAAGCCAAAGCCGCCTGTGGCAAAGGTGCGGTTGTCAACGAAGCTGGACGGGCCACCGAGGCTGTCGAAGACGATTGCATCGCCGGCGGCCGTCTGAAAGTCGGTGATAATGTCCGGGCGGGATGAGAAGTTGAGCATGAGTGCGCCACCCACCTGCCCGCTAGCTACTGAGGCGCTACCGCCCTGAGTCTGCCAAAAAGTATCAGCGCCGGCCTTGCCACTTAGCCTGTCGCTGCTACCGCCACTGTAAATATTGTCGTCGCCGGAGCCTGCCAGCAGTTCCATTTCACCGCTCCTTGGCCCATAGAATAAATCATCTCCATCACCGAGAAACACAGACAGGCCATTAGAGCCGCTGCCGGTAATGCTGTTTTGCAGGCCAACAATATCTCTTCCGCCTTTGAAGCCCAGCTCTGTATTGGTCAAGTCGACTTCGAAGCCCCCGTCTAAGAATGAGTCGTCGCCGTCGCCGGTGAATGCCCGGGAATTTACGAAAGAAGAATTGCCGCCAAAAATTATCCCATCGTCACCGTCGTTAGCAAATAGGTTGACGTTATTAAAGCTACCACTAAGTCCGACCAAATCGTCGCCACCGGCCATGCCGACTTGGCTGGTGCCCTGGCCAGTGCCAGTGAACACCACATTGCTGAGGTTGACACCGTCGTTGCCAGGCCCAGCGAAGAATTTACTATCGATAATTGTAGCAGAGATGTCAGAGGGAATGCCGATGAGGTCATCGCCTTCATTGCCGAAAACGTTAGTCTGGATTGGAGAGCCGCCCAGGGTCAGGATATCGTTGCCACCCTGCCCCTTAATGATGAAGTTATTGATTTGACCGGAACCTCCAGAACTTATTAGCACAAACGACTCGTCGCTGTTGCTGCCGACCAGTGTTTGACCAGGGGTGCTGCTGGTGATGCTGAGAGAAGGAGGTAATGCCATGCTTGTGGATTGAAGGCGCAGCGCGGGAACAGCTTCGGACTCGAAGGGGGTGCACTAAATACTAAAATGGGGCTGCTCGACTAAAATGTCAACCAGGTAGACGATTTCTTTCAATCATTGCCAGAGCCCAAGCGACTCGCTCATCCAGCTTGATTGTTTGAAGAGAGCGCGTGCCAGCGGGCAGCCAGGCCTGCTATGGGGGCGGCTCACCAATGGCACCGAGGCTCTGAAAGGCGATGCGATGGAGCCGTTCCTGTGCCCTCATCAGGATCTCCAGCAGCTCTGCCGCAAACGGATCGGCGAGGTTGACGCGGGTTGATTCCACCCAGTTTGGGCGTTGCGTGGCAATGCAGCGGACCAGCTCCACCTCCGCGAGGGTCATGGCGTCAATGCGCCTTGGCCGTGCAGACTGCTCCATGCCAAAAACGATGGCGCTTGCGACCACCTGGCGCTTGGCCACGTTCAGGGCTTCCAGGGTGGCAGCTAGCTCCTGACGCCTGTCGTCGTGGTCGTGGTCGCTTGCCACCATCGCCGGCGCGCTGGGGATACGAGTCCCATCATGGATCGGGAGGAGGCGAACATTCAGACGGTGGTCAGGGCCAGGAGCGGTCGCAGGCCCGCCGCACCGCCTCACGGACGGCGAACTGGTACTGGTGCGCAAAGCGGGCTGGCCGGGGCTCGTACCAGAGACCGCTGGGAAGCCACCAGCCGACGAGCTGGCCGCCGCCGCGGCAATCCACCAGCGTCTGGACCGTTTCGCCGCCGGGACGGATTGGCAGCGGGAGCACGACTGTGCCCGGATCCCCCGGCCCCGGCGTGGCGGCCAGCACGGCGGCGATCAGGAGGGAGGTGGTCATCACTACGCCTCCAAGAACACCACCCGCGCCTCTGCCATTGCCTGGTGGCCAATAACGGTGTCGGGGCCTCGGTGAGGCTGTTTTCCTGTTGTCGCCAATTACCTCGCTCGTCTATTTCGCCTGAAATCCCAGGGTCTTTGCCCTGTGCCTCCCGAGCGCCAAACACCCTGTCGTCGATTTTCGGCTTGAGCCTCGGCGGCTAAGTAGGCGTTCCGATCGCAGCCCGACAGGTATTGCCTGTAAACGAACGCCACTCCCATTTGGACTAAGGCCAGATTCACGTTCCTGCCGTTTGCGTAGACCTCGGCCACGGTGCGCCCGTATCGATCCAAGGTTTGGGGCTCCAGCTCCAGTGAGACCCCTGCCAGCAGCTGCTTAAGAGTTCGTGTGGCTGCAGTGCCGATTTCCCCTTGGGCTGTCTCCGGGGCGTCGATGCACGCGAGGCGGATCGTCACAGCCTGACGCTCACGAGTCCTCACCCTGATGGTGTCGCCATCTCCGACTGAGATCAGCGTGACAGGCCCCCTGGCCAGTGGTGTGCTCGGACTCGGGCGACTCGGTCGCAGTCCCGGAGCAGGTGCGGGCGGGATGGAGGTGCTCCCACCGCCCCCTGCCGGCGCAGAACTTGATCCGCTCCCCCTTGGTTTGTTGCCGCAGAGTTTCTCGCAGGGGATACCGTCCTTGTCCCCGTCCAGCCGGGTGTTCCCGCTGTGGAAGGAGCGCATCGCCTCCTCGCAGGTGCGGAAGCTGGGGCAGGTCTGGGCTGCTGCGTACCCACCTGCACCAAGAGTCAGGGCCGCAAAAGCGAGGAGAAGCCGCTTGTAGTACCGACGGATCACCACCTCGGCAGGGCGATTGCCTCGCAAAGCTCCGGCCACTCCACCTCTTCGATGGTGTCCAGCTCCCAGAAGCCCTCCATCACTGACCAGGGACGCAGCCTGCCCCGTAGCACCAGCAGGTCGAACAAGCGCTGGCCGGTGGCATAGCAGAGCGGCGGGCCTGCATACCATCCCAGGTACTCGGTCAGGTTCGCCTGCGGCATGAAAACCGCCATGTGTAACGAAGGCCTCTGGCCATACTGACGAAGGAGGTCGCCAGCGACAGCATGCCGAGAAGGTTTCGTTGCAACGATGCGCTCGATACTGCTTGCCGCCGCCCTCACCATGTCCGCCGTGGCCGTTCTGCCTCCCCAAGCTTTAGCTGAGGTGGTCGCAGAAGGGCAAGCCGTCAGGGGGTACTACTGGCAGAAGGTCAGGTACAAGGATGGAAGCATCAGGTATCTGTGCCGCTCGACTTCAGACTCCAAGTTCCAGAAGCACGCCTCCTGCAACAACGCTGGAGCAAAGAAGCCATAGTCTGTAGTTTTGGCGACTTGTTCAATTGTCAAGGGTGGGAGTGAGGCTACCGGAGATCTGCTGACGGCGATTTACGTTGTGGATGCCGGTAGGCCGGCGGTGAAGGCGGGGCCTCCGGCTCGGCCGCGGTGAGGATCAGCCGTTGCAATGGTCCCAGGCGCGTTCGAAGGCGGCATCGAGAGATCGCTCGAAGTCGGACTCGATCGCGGCCTCTAGCCGGGCTTCCTCGGAAGCCTCCAGGCGGTGCTCCTCGAAGGCTTCCATGAGTGCTTCGGCCGATGCTTCAGATCGGGTCATGGTCGTTTCAGGTGGTCAGGTGGGTGTGCTGCCGGATTGGGTGCGGCTCCGGCGGGCCGCGGTGGGTCAGGCCAGAACGCCGAGGAGCTCCAGCTCGCGGCGGGAATAGGTTCGGGTCGAGCGTCCCTTGGCCTTGCGGGGATCGACCCCGAACACGCGGCGGTAGACGCTGCCGAGGGTGGAGGCGTTCACCTCCTCGGGCTGCTCGCCGCGGCCGGCCCACTGGCGCAGCGTCAGGCGCTCGGTGGCAGGCGGGCAGGGCTGGAGCCGGTGGGTGGGTTCCAGCAGCACACGGCGCTCCAGCTCCCGCTCAAGGAACTCCACCAGGAAGTGACCGCCGACAAGGCGATCCTTGAAGTGGGCCGGCCCCACCAGACAAGGCGGTACTCGCACCACCACCCGTTCGGCGTAGAGCCGGACTGCCTGGGTCTCCTCCTCCAGGAGTGTCGCCACCGGATGGGCAACGAGGCGCAGGGCCTCCTCCCATCTCTCCCGGTCGGACTGCTGCGGCCCTGCTGCCGGTGATGCCTGGTAGGCGCTGCCAGGGCCTGCCGCTGCTCGGCCAGGGGATCAGCGGCACCAGGGGTCGGCACTGGCTGGGGTGGGGTGCGGCCACCTGCGGGGACGGGTGCCGGAACCTGGGCGGTGCCGGTCTGGATGGGATCACCACAGCGGACGCAGTGATGGATCAGCACGCCACCCGGGGTGGGCCAGATGATCGTGGGGTGCCCGCAGTAGGGGCAGTGGATGTGGAGGCCGCCGCAGGTGGGGCAGGGCTCAGGGCGGGGGGATTCGAAGCGGTGCATGGGTCCAGGGGGGTGTGTGGTCAGGTAGCCAGGCCGGGGAGGCCCTGCTGCTTGTCGTCGCCGTCGTCGGGCCGCTCGTCCTGCTGCTCGGGGGAGCTGCGGCGCTTCTTCTCCTTCTTCGGCTCCGGCGGTGGGGTGATGCCGTACCGGCTCAGCAGCTGCTTACGGGTGGCCATGCGGCTCTCGGTGCCGTTGCCGATCTGGAACCTGTCGGCGGTCAGGTGAGCAGTGATCCGCCAGGGGGTGGCTCCCTTGGCTCTCTTCAGTCCTGGCGCGGCTTCTGACCGGCTCCCCTGGTGGCTCCCATGAGGCTCCCGCTGGCTCCCTTCCGGGTCGGGGGCATCAGGGGGGAGTGAGGGCTCCTGACTCTCCTCAGAGGATGGGAGCCGATGGGAGCCGATGGGAGCCGGTAAGGGAGCCGGTGACTCACCAGTGTTTGCAACAGGGGAGCCAAGGGAGCCAGGTTCTACAGATCCACGTGTAGGAGAGATGGAAGGCCGCTCAGCACCGGCCGCGGCAGCGATCGGGTCCTCCTCCAGCCGGCGGGCCCGCTGTCGGGCGTGCAGGTGCTCCAGGTCCTCGGCCTCGGCCGCTGTGATGCCGTCGCCGTTCTGATTCGCATAACCGCCGCGGCGCCGTTCGCGTTCGGTGTCCTCCTCACGCTCGGGGGATTCGTACGGCTCCTCCCATCCCCCACCAGGAACAGAGCGGTAGGTGTTCTCCTTCCCCACCCGCTGGTGTTCCACCAGGCCCAGATCAGCGAGGCGCCGTAGCTGTTTCCGCAGCGCCGCGGCCTTGGGCTTGCCGTCCTTCACATCGGCTTCCCAGTCGATCTTCATTCCCTCCGCCACCTGCCGGGTGGTGAGGAACTGGCCGGCCTGCCCGTCGAGGGCCTCCAGCACGCGGTGCTGTTCCTTCGTGAGGCTCCTTCTCTGATGCTCCCGCTGCCGCTGCCGCTTGTGCTCTCCGGCATCCCCCACCAGGGACCAGCCCTCGGCATCCATCCGCACGACGAGGTGGACCGTGGGGCCTCCCCGCTTCGTGCTGAGGAGCTCCCGCTCGGGACTGGCTTCATCGGCCACCATCTGGCCGTGCTCCATGCGGTGGACGAGGCCCAGACCGATCACCCGGGAGACGGCGGCATCCACGGCACCGGAGCCGCGGCCAGCGCCAACCCCGAGGTTCTGCTCCTTGCCGGCTGCCTTGCGGGTGTGGTGGAGCAGCAGGCCCCAGGCATCTCCGAGGGCCTCCACCAGCCCGTAGACGGGGCCAGCGGCAGCGGCCTTGTCCTCGTCCACTCCCTCGGGCAGCAGCCTTGCCAGGGAGTCGGCGATCACCAGCAGGCCGGAGCCGATGACATCGGCGCGGCTGCGCACCAGCCCCAGTCCGTCGGCATTGAGGCGGAGGCCTGCCTCCAGCGGCCACAGCTCCAGGTGTTCGTGGAGGCGAACGGTGGACCATTCCCCGTCCTCCTCGATGGTCTGCGCCAGGCCGAAGGGCTGCAGGGTCTGGTGCCAGTCCTCCCGGTCCTGATCGCTGCCGAGGATCAGCACACGGCGATCAGAGACGGCGGGACCGTTGACGGTGAAGCCAGAACAGACCCGGAGCCGTAGAGCCACTGCGCGGCGATGTAGGAGGCCAGCCGGGACTTCCCCCCGCCTGAGGCGCCAACCAAGAGGTTGAGGCCATGGCGGAAGATCCCCTGGACGGCCCATGGGCGGGCGCGGACGCGGAAGGCCCCACCCATCGGCGGGGGTTCGGCAGCAGGCCTGCGGCGGAGCTGGGCGGCTTCTAGCAGCTGCTCCGCTCCGCGTGCTCCCAGCCCCAGGCCCTGCTGTGAGGCTTGCCAGCGCATGGCGGCCAGCTGCCTTAGGTAGGTGCCGCCCTCCTCCACCAGCTCGTCGGCCTTCTCCTCCATCGCCTCCCATGCGGCCTTGAAGGGGTCGGGGCCATCGGGTGGCGTGGCCGGGTCGATACCAGCAGCGGCCAGCAGCTCGGCGCCTGTTCTTGCGGCGGTCATCGCCCCGCCCCCCAGAACCAGGCGGGCGTGGCCTGATCGCCGCCGCTGGTGGCCACCTGCCGCACGTTCCAGCCGCAGGTGGCGGAGGGGCTGTGGGCCTCCATCAGGCTGATGGCCGTGTCGATGCCGTAGCCGGCCTCCTCGCAGGCCTTCACCAGGCCCCAGAGGATGTTTCGGTCGCCGTAGGCGCTGCCGTCGCCGGCATAGGTGCCATGGCCCGGGACGCGGCGCGGGAGGGTGGCCAGGTGATCGGCGATCTCCCACAGCGTCGGGACGCGGCTGCGGCGCACGGCGGCGGCAGGGCGGGGCGGCAGCAGTGGCCGCGGCGGTTCAGGTGGGGGGGCGGCTGCAGGGCCTGGAGGTGCTGCTCCAGGGCGGCAGGATCGACCAGCGTTCCGGTGGCGGTGTGGATAGTTGCCAGGGCGCCGGTGCGGGGGTGGATGCCGCCGGCCAGCCGCATCACCTGATTGGGTTTCTTGAGGGAGCCGTCAACACTGGCGGCCGGCTCCAGCTGCCCATAGGCGCCGATCACCAGGGCCTGGAGCCTGGCCCAGTCCGCAGGTGGCACCGGCCTGGAGAGGCGGTAGTAGCAGTGCGCCGACTTCCCGCCGGTGTCGATGCTGAAGGTCGGCGGCGCACCGAACACGGCCGCGGCCAGGGCCAGCTGATCCGACTTCGGGAAGCCCTCGCGGTCACATTCAGCGAACAGCCACCTGCAGGGGCCTATGTGTTCAATCGAGGCGCCCCACTGCTTCGGCGCGCACCAGCCCTCGCGGCGGCCACTGTTCCACAGCTCGCAGCGCTCAGCCTGGTAGGCCTGCTGCTCGGCGGCGGTGAGGGGCTGGCCTTTGCGGATGCGGCGGATGGGGAAGTGATCGGGCTGGCTGCCCCAGTCGGGTGGCTGCGGAAGGGCAGCGTTGACCACCAGCCCCAGCGAGTGGCTCGGGGCCTCCCGGGTGGCGGCCTCGATACCCGCGAGGAGCTCCGGATCAGCCTCCAGCACCTGGCCCGCAGTGGTGCGGAAATAGCGGCTGAAACCCACCGACTGGCCAGGTTGAGGCCGCGGCGGGAACAGGGTCAGCAGCAACGGGGCATCCGGCCGCTGGTGGCCCCGCAGCATCGCCACATGAGCAGCCAACGGTGGCCAGCAGAACGGCGCCGGGGCCAGGCCCTGGTGCTGCTCGGGTCGGACGGGGGCGGGGTCGGCCACAATGTCTCTACGCAATAGTTCCCTCGCCCCGCAGGGCAGCCACCGACGGGGTCTTTTCTTGTCCGGCCATCAGCGGGTGGCCGAGGCGAAACGGTCTCCGTCCGACTTCGGCCGCCTGATCTGCTTGCTGCGGCGGGTCATGGTCTGCTCCACCGCCTCCAGATCCCAGCGGAGGGTGGGCCTGCGGAGGCTTTCACCCACCGCCACGAAATGAACGCCAGGCCGGAGAATGTCGGCCGCTCGCATACGGCCGAGCGTGTTTCTTGCCACGCGGAGAGACTCCGCCACCTCAGCGGTTGTGCACGTGAAAGCCATTAGAGAAACGAGGAGCGGTTAAGTCAGCGGTGGCAACTGCTCCGCTTTGGTATCACCATAACTCCACAATTGCCCCAGTCAACACATAAAAAAGGAACGGTTCTTCGCTGCCATTTCCTTTTTCGACTCGGGGCAGATGCCGAAGGTGAGGTGGGTGCCTTTTATTGGACAGCTCTGGCCGCCACCATCTGCTGCACCTTCGCCTGGAGAGCCGGCCCATCGAGCTGGCGGCCGTAGGTGGCCAGGTGCACCTGCGGCGAGTGGCCCATCAGCTCTGCGGCCTCCCGCACGTGCAGCCCCAGATCCAGCCCCAGCCGCAACGCATAGGCATGGCGCAGCCCATAGGCGGTGAGGTCGGCGGGCATGTGCAGGCGGCGGAGCTGCTGCGTCATGTGCTGCCCGGGGCTCGCCAGCCGCTGGCTCCATTCGGGGAGGCCGTGCTCCCACCAGCGGCGCAGCAGGTGGTGGCAATCGGGCGGCCAGTCCCTAGGCGATACGGCCACCACCTGCCGCGGCCTGGTGGTGCCCTTGCTTGATCGCTTGCTGCGGTGCACCACCGCCAAAGGCGCAGCATCACCGCTGGCCTTGAGTTCCAGTCCGATCAGCTCCTGAGGCCTCAGGCCGAAGGCCGCCAGCACGTCCCAGGCGAGGAGGTCTCCGGGGCTGAGCCTGAAGCTGGCCATGATCCGCTCGCGCAGCTGCTGGATCTCGCCGTCGCTGAATCCACGCACGCCGGCCGGGTTGGCGGCAGCGCGGCCGCTGCCCCGCATGGAGGTCAGATCCTGGGACCAGGGCCAGGCCGCCTCCTTCCACAGCCTGCGGGCGCGGTCGTAGCCCATCTGGCGAGCTCTGCTGTTCGGCTCCCACTGCCGCAGGTAGGCACTAAGGAGGGCGGCATCTTCACCCGCGGGTGAAACTGCGGCCGCGGCCACCAGCCGGCCCAGGTAAGGCTCCCAGGTGCGCTGCCAGGTGCGGGCTCCCATCTGCTCGCCCACCAGGGCGGTGCGGAGCTGGGCTACCAGACGCTCCAGGTGATCGGCCTGTAGGCGGGTGGGATCGTCGCTGTCACGCGGCGCGGCAGGATCAGGCCAGCTCCAGGTGCCCGCCATGCAGTTATCGAACACACTGCAGGCCTCCGCCAGGGCCGCGGCAGCGTTCAGTGGCCCGGGTGGGGTGTTGAGGGTGAGGCTTCGGTTCTTCGCTGCCCCTGGCGCTTCACCCGGCCGCGGCGGGAGCTCTGCCGACAACACCCGCAGGCGGTCGCGGTGCTGCTCGATGTACCACCCGGGCCGGCCGAGGCGGTGGCCCTTGAAGGCGCGGCTGAGGTTGCGCAGCCAGGGAGGGGAGGCCAGGGCGGCGGGTGGAAATCTGGGTGAAATCCTGGCATTAACGGGGGCAAACGGGGTCAAACTGGCACCCATGTACCAGCCTGCAGCACTCCTGAAACCCCTTGTCCCACCTGGCCTGATCGCTGCCTGGGCCTGGCATCTGGGGGGATGCGCGATGCCGGGTTCGAACCAGCGACATCCTGCTTGTAAGGCAGGCGCTCTACCGCTGAGCTAATCGCGCGTGGGCATGACGCTACCGCAACTCGGCCGGCTCTCCGGAGCACCCGCAGCCCCGTCAGGGGGGCCTCGCCGGCGGCGGCGGCGCCGGCCGCCCTCCCGCCTGCAGCGGCTGCGCTGGCGCCTGGAAGCCCTGCTGGTGCGGCTGTTGCTGGCCCTGCTGCAGGGGCGCCTCCACGGCACCATGCGGCGCGGCATCCGGATCGCCTGCGGCGTGGCGTTGCCCGTGCTGGCGCCCCGGCTGCAGACGGCCAACGCCAACCTCGAGCGCGTCTACGGCGGCCAGCTGAGCCAGGCCCAGCGGCAGCGGCTGGCGGCCCGCTCGCTGCAGAGCTTCTTTCTCTCCTGCCTGGAATCGATCATCCAGCCGGTGCACCCCGAGCGGATCACGGCCGAGGGCGAGGGGCTCTCGGAGCTGCTGGCCACCCATCAGCGCGGCGAGGCCCTGATCGTGGGCTCACTGCATCTGGGCTGCTGGGATCTGGCCCTGCGCTGGCTCAGCGAGCGGCTCGACAACCTGGCCGTGATCTACAGGCCCGCCCACAACCCCCACGCCGACGCCCTGCTCAACGCCGCCCGCAGTGCCAACAGCCACTGCCGCTGGATCTCCCAGTTCGATGCCCGCGGCATCCTGCAGAGCCTGCGGGATGGCTGCGGCCTCGTGGTGATGACCGATCTCTACAGCCAGCGCAGCCCATGGCAGGTGGACGTGCTGGGCCTGGCCACCCGCTTTGCCACCGGCCCGGTGAGCCTCTCCCAGAAAACCGGCGCGCCCCTGTTCCCCGTGGCCCACGTGCGGGAAGACGACGGCCGCTTCCGGCTGATCTGCGGCCCAGCGCTGCGCCCGGGGCAGGGGCCCGAGGCCCTGGCCGCCCAGGCCCAGGCCCTGAGCCGCTGGCACGAGCCCTGGATCCAGGCCTACGCCGAGCAGTACTACTGGATCAACCGCCGCTGGCGGCATGGCGATGGCAGTGGCGGGCGGCTGCGCCAGCTGCCGCCACCAGCGGCCCGGGCCCTGAAGCCTGATGGCCAGCGGCCGCAGCCACGACCGCGCCACCTGGCTGCTGGCCCTGCCCTTTGCGCTGCTGTGGGCGCCGGCCCTGGGCCTGGCGGGGCTGGGCACCGCCGGACTCAGCTTCCTGGTGGGCGGCCTGCTGCTCTCCCCCGACCTCGACACCCGCTCCAACGCCACCCGCCGCTGGGGCCCCCTGAAGCTGCTCTGGTGGCCCTACCGCAAGGGGCTGGCGCACCGCTCGATGCTCTCCCACAGTCCGCTGCTGGGAACGGCCGGCCGCCTGGCCTACCTGGCCCTGCTGGCCCTGGGCCTGACCGCCCTGCTCAGCCCGTTCGGGGCGCCCTCGCCCGCGGAGCTGCTGGGCTGGGCCGGGGGGCTCTGGCGCGGGCAGCGGCCCCTGCTGGTGTGTGCCCTGGTGGCCCTGGAGGCCAGCAGCTGGCTGCACCTGATCCAGGATGGCGACCCGATGCCGCGGCTGCCCAGGCCGCTGCGCCGCCGCCGCCGCCGCTGAGGCCCGGGCGGCCCCCTGTCCCCTTGCCGAGGCCCTGGCCGATGCCCGCCGATCCCAGCCTCAACGCCCTGGCCGAACTGATCGCCGTGGTGGCGCGGCTGCGGGATCCCGCCGGCGGCTGCCCCTGGGACCTGGAGCAGACCCACGCCTCCCTGCTGCCCTACGTGCTGGAGGAGGCCCACGAGGTGGCCGATGCCATCCGCCACGGCGATGACGATCATCTGAGCGAGGAGCTGGGCGACCTGCTGCTGCAGGTGGTGCTGCACGCCCAGATCGCCAGGGAGTCGGGGCGCTTTGATCTGGAGGCGATCGCCCGGGGCCTCAGCGCCAAGCTGATCCGCCGCCACCCCCACGTGTTCGCCGGCGCCGGAGTCAAAGACAGCGCCGCCGTGCGGGCCAGCTGGGCGGCGATCAAGGCCGCCGAACGGCCGCAGCAGTCGGCCAGCCCGGTGAGCGAGCGGCTCGGCCCCAAGGTGCGCAGCCAGCCGGCCCTGGCCGGCGCCATGGCCATCTCCCGCCAGGCCGCCGCCGCCGGCTTCGAGTGGGACGACCTCAGCGGCGTGTGGGAGAAGGTGCACGAGGAGCTCGACGAGCTCAAGCAAGCCGTGGCCAGCGGCGACCGGGCCCATGCCCAGGAGGAGCTGGGCGATGTGCTGTTCACCCTGGTGAACGTGGCCCGCTGGTGCGGCATCGACCCGGAAACCGGCCTGGCCGGCACCAACCACCGCTTCCTGGACCGTTTCTCCCGCGTGGAAGCCGCCCTCGGCGGCGACCTCGGCGGGCGCGGCATCCGCGAACTGGAGGGGCTGTGGCAGCAGGCCAAGGCGGCGATCCGGGCCGAGGCGGCAGCCGCCCAGGCGGCCTCAGCTACTCATCCGGCAGGTTCGGGCGGCCCTGGCGCCGCAGCTTGATCGCCCCCCGCTGCTTCTTCGCCGCCAGGCGCCGCTCCACCGAGCCGCGGCTGGGCCGGGTGGGGCGCCGGGGGCGGCGGGCGGCGGCCGCAGCGCCT
>NZ_JADEWM010000015.1:0-28002 GCF_015207615.1 Cyanobium sp. LEGE 06113
CTGATCAGGTCGAGATCAGTGGCGGGAAGAGCGGTTTCGGGCACAGGAAGAGCGCGATTCCGCTGACCTCAACCCATGCTGACAGCCCCGACCAGGCCGCCTGTGACACACTTTGAATCAGCCCTGCGCCAGTACTCGTGAGGGAAGGGCGATCAACGAGACCGTCTACGACGTCACCAGCCTGCGCACCACGGCAAAAGCAGTGCTGCGACACGTGCGGGACCGATGGTCGATCGAGAACTCCTGGCACTGGGTGCGCGACACCCAGCCGCGTGAGGACGCCCACCGCTACCGGGAACGCAACGGGGGGCCGGCGCTGGCAGAACTACGCGCCGTGGCGCTCAACCTGTTACGCCTCAACGGGTTCGATTCCATCGCTGAGGCGATGGGTACCGTCAGCCATAACGTAGAGCTGCTGGTGCGGCTGATGCGCTGCCAAGGGAAGGAAGGCCCACAGCCGCCCTCATCTTGGAAGTTCTAATCAGCCTCGGCACTTACCGGTTGTCTGAGATGGTTCACCCCACCAACCCCAGCCGTCCGCCGGTGTAGCCGCCGCGCTCGCGCACGGCCGTGCACCAGCCCTGCTGCTCCAGATACCAGCGCACCGTGGCCTCCAGGCCCGCCTCGAAGCTGTGGCGCGGCTGCCAGCCCAGCTCGCCGCTGATGCGGGCCGGGTCGATGGCGTAGCGGCGGTCGTGGCCGGGGCGGTCGGTGACCGGGGTGATCAGGCGGGCGTGGGGGGCACCGGCCGGACGCAGCTGATCGAGCAGGGCGCAGATCGCCTCCACCACCTGCTTGTTGGTGCGTTCGCCGTGGCCGCCCACGCAGTAGCTGCGGCCCAGCTCGCCGCGGGTGGCGGCCAGCAGCAGGGCGTCCACGTGATCCTCCACATAGAGCCAGTCGCGCACGTTGGCGCCGTCGCCGTAGAGGGGGATCGGCTCGCCGGCGGCGGCCTTGAGGATCACCACCGGGATCAGCTTCTCGGGGAACTGCCAGGGGCCGTAGTTGTTGGAGCAGTTGGTGAGCACCACCGGCAGGCCGTAGGTGTGGTGCCAGGCGCTCACCAGGTGGTCGCTGGCGGCCTTGCTGGCCGAGTAGGGGGAGCGGGGGTCGTAGGGGGTGGTCTCCGAGAAGCGGCCCGTGGGCCCCAGCGAGCCGAACACCTCATCGGTGCTGATGTGGTGCAGCCGGAAGGCGGCGCGCCGCTCCTCGTTCAGACCCTCGTAGTGGCCCCGCAGGGCCTGCAGCAGGTGGAAGGTGCCGCTCACGTTGCTGGCGATGAAGGCCTCCGGACCCTCGATCGAGCGGTCCACGTGGCTCTCGGCGGCCAGGTGCATGACCAGATCCGGATCGGCCTGGCGTACCGCCGCGGCCGTGGCCTCGGCATCGGTGAGGTCCACCCGCAGCAGCTGGTGGCGGGCCCCGGCGCCATCACCGAGCTCATCCAGCACGGCCTCCACGCTGGTGAGATCGCTGGCGTAGCCGCACTTGTCGAGGTTGAACACCGTGGCCTCGCTGTCGCGCAGCAGACGCCGCACCACGGCGCCGCCGATGAAGCCGGCGCCGCCGGTCACCAGCACGCGGCGGCGGGGACCGAGCAGGGAGGGGAGGTGGTTCACGGGGGAGCGGCGGCGGGGCGGGAATCAGACAGGGGCAGCTGTTGCAGCACCTGGCGCAGGGCCGCCCGCCAGTGGCGGGGCGGCAGCTCGAGCAGGCGGTGGCTGGCGGTGCACTCCAGCAGCGAATAGCTGGGCCGGCGGGCCGGGGTGGGGTAATCCGCCGTGGTGATCGGCCGCACCCGCGCCTGGCGCTGCAGCAGCCCCAGCTCCTGGCCCAGCTCGCCGATGGCCACGGCGAAGTCGTACCAGCTGGCGGCGCCCGCATCGCTCCAGTGCAGCAGGGGCGGCAGGGGCTCGGCCAGGTCGGCCGACACGGCGGCCTTCTCCCCACCGCGGGCCACCGCGATCAGCCGCCAGCAGGCCGCCGCCAGGGTGAGGGTGCTGGTGGGGCAGCCCACCTGGTCGGCCACCACGCCGATCTCCGGCTTCTCGGCGTGCAGGCGCAGCATGGTGAGGCAGAAATTGCGGCCCACCGGGCCATACACCCAGCTGGTGCGCAACACCTGCGCGCGGCCTGCCTCCGCCAGGGCGCTGGCCAGCACCGCCTGTTCACCGGCCGCCTTGCTGGCGCCATACACCCCCAGGGGCGCCAGGGGCTGGTCGGGCCGGTAAGGCGTGCCCTGGCTGCCGTCGAAGACAAAATCGGTGCTCAGCTGCAGCAGCCGGCCGCCGCTGCCGGCCAGGGCCTCGGCGAAGGCCTTCGGCGCCGCGGCATTCACGGCGGCGGCCAGCTCCGGCTCGCTCTCGGCCCGGTCCACCGCCGTGTAGGCACCGGCGTTGAGCACCCAGTGGGGGCGCAGCTCCTGCACCAGCTGGCGGCAGGCGGCCGCATCGGCCAGGTCCAGGGCCCTGAGACCCTCGCCGCCGCTGCGGCTGGTGGCGATCAGCTCCAGGCCCGCAGGGGTGCTGGCAACCAGTGCCTGGCCCAGCTGGCCGGCAGCCCCGGTAAGCAGCACCTTGAGGGGCTGATCGGCTGACGCCATCGCGGCCGTGTTGGTCATGGGAACAGGTCCCCCGCGCCCAGCTCGGCGAAGAGCGGCGCGGCGCCGTCCTTGCCACTCAGCTGGGGCTGGGCCCCGGCCAGGGCCTCCAGGGGCCAGGCGATCGCCAGGGCCGGATCATCCCAGCGGATGGCGCGCTCGCAGTCCCTGCTCCAGAAGTCGGTGGTCTTGTAGAGCACCTCGGCCTCGGGGCTGAGGGTAAGGAAGCCGTGGGCGAAGCCCGGCGGCACCCACAGCTGCTGCCTGTTCTCGGCGCTGAGCAGGGCGCCGCCCCACTGGCCCCAGGTGGGCGAGCTGCGGCGGATGTCCACCGCCACATCGAAGATCTCACCCAGCACGCAGCGCACCAGCTTGCCCTGGGGGTGGGGCGGCAGCTGGTAGTGCAGGCCCCTGAGCACCCCCTGCTGCGAGCGGGAGTGGTTGTCCTGCACAAAGCTCGTGGCGCCCGCGGCGGCATTGAAGGTCTGTTGGTTCCAGCTCTCGTAGAAAAAGCCCCGCTCGTCGCCGAACACCCTTGGGCTGAGCAGCAGCACCCCCTCCAGAACGGCTCCAGAGGCGCTGTTCAGCGGCTCAACCTGCATGGTCTGTCTCCAACACCTGAAGCAGATACTCGCCGTAGCCACTCTTGCGCAGGGGGGCAGCCAGGCCGGCGAGCTGCTCGGCGTCGATCCAGCCCATCCGCCAGGCCACCTCCTCAGGGCAACCCACCTTCAGGCCCTGGCGATGCTCGAGGGTGCGGATGTAGCTGCCCGCCTCGTGCAGGGAATCGCAGGTGCCGGTGTCCAGCCAGGCCATGCCGCGGCCCATCAGCTCCACCCGCAGCCTGCCCTCCTCCAGGTACTGGAGGTTGAGGTCGGTGATCTCCAGCTCGCCCCGGGCCGAGGGCACCACCCGCCGGGCCCGCTCCACCACGGAGTCGTCATAGAAGTAGAGGCCGGTCACGGCGTAGCGGCTGCGGGGCTTGGCGGGCTTCTCCTCGATGCTCAGCACCCGACCCTCGCCATCGAAGGCCACCACGCCGTAGCGCTCCGGATCGCGCACCGGGTAGGCGAACACCGTGGCGCCATGGTGCTGGCCATTGCAGCCCTGCAGCTGGGGGCTGAAGTCCTGCCCGTGGAAGAGGTTGTCGCCCAGCACCAGGGCAGCAGGAGCGCCCGCCAGGAAGGACTCTCCGATCAGAAACGCCTGGGCCAGGCCATCGGGGCTGGGCTGCACGGCGTAACTAATGGCCATGCCCCAGCGGCGGCCGTCGCCCAGCAGCCGCTCGAACGGCTCCTGATCAGCGGGGGTGGTGATGATCAGCACCTCGCGGATCCCCGCCAGCATCAGGGTGCTGAGGGGGTAATAGATCATCGGCTTGTCGAACACCGGCAGCAGCTGCTTGCTCACGGCCAGCGTGATCGGGTGCAGCCGGGTGCCGCTGCCTCCGGCCAGAACGATGCCCTTGCGCTGCTGGCTCAAAGCGTCGGGGTGACTGGGAGGATGTTGCCATGGTGTTGTTGCCATGGTCGCGATCCAGCTGCTTCGCCATGCTCCCGGCGCCCCAGGCCTGCGCTGGTTCGGCCTCGGCCCCGGCCTGCGCCCCAGCCGCGCCCTGCTGAAGCTGCGGCGCCTGTTCAACCACCACGCCTTCTGGGCTCAGGACCGCAGCTATGCCCAGCTGCGCACCCTGCTGGCCGGCAGCCCCGTGGTGGTGAGCCTGTGGCGGGGCAAGCGGCTGGTGGGCTTCGGGCGGGCCAGCAGCGATGGGGTCTGCCGGGCCGTGCTCTGGGACGTGGTGGTGGCGGGCGATCTGCAGGGACGCGGCCTGGGCCGCCAGGTGGTGGAGGGCCTGCTCAGCGATCCGCGCCTGCAGCGGGTGGAGCGGGTGTATCTGATGACCACCAACAGCGCCGGCTTCTACGAGCAGCTCGGCTTCCACAGGGTGGAGAGCCAGCAGTTGCTGGCGCACCATCCCCAGGAGGCTGGCCCAGCCCCACCCAGCTAGCCCGGCAGGCCCGCCATCAGGCTGCCCATTTCGATCGCCTGCAGGCCATAGCTCCAGCCCAGGTTGCTCTTGATGCCGGCCCGCTCCAGGGCCTGCTGCATCGTGTCGGTGGTGAGCACGCCAAAGATCACCGGCACACCGCTCTGGCGGCTCACCGCCGCCACGCCCTTGCTCACCTCACTCACCACCACATCGAAGTGGGGCGTATCGCCGCGGATCACAGCCCCCAGGGTCACCACCACCTGATAGCGGCCGCTTGCCGCCAGGCGCTGGGCCACCAGGGGGATCTCAAAGCTGCCGGGCACCCAGGCCACATCCAGCTGGGCGCTGCTGGCGGAGGTGTCGATGCCATGGCGACCAAGGCAGTCGAGACAGCCGCTCAGCAGCTTCGCTGTGACCAGATCGTTGAAGCGGGCCACCACCACGCCGATCCGGAGGGACTCGGCACCGACAAAGCGGCCCTCGAAAATTGCCACAGGCAGGCGCCACAGCAGTGACGCGGCAAGGTGGCTTCAGGGTAGAAGGCGCGCTGCTGAGGCGGCTTCAGACCACGAAGTAGCTCATGCCCCAGTTCACCAGCACCAGGGCCAGCCAGGCGATGCCACCGATCAGGATCAGACGGTTGGAGCGGCCGCTGTCTTCGCTGGTGGCGTAGAGCACGGGCACCGCCACGATCAGGGCGAAGGACATCACCACCAGGGCCAGAACGGTGAGCGTGTTGAGGATCTGCATGGATCTGCGGCGTCGCCGGGCCGGTCAGTGCCGGGATTCTCACACGCAGGCCCGGGGTCTCCGGCGCGGCCAGCGCCGATCCTTCACAAGTTGTCGGGCTCCGGGATCGGGCAGCTGCGGCCCCGGCGGCGCAGGCAGCCGCAGCGATCGACCTACGATCAAACGGCCTCCAGCGCAGCGCCGTGGCCGCGGAAGCCGAACAGCAGCTTTCGCTCATGCCCGAGCCCGTCCTGCAGGGCTCCCTGTTCGCCGAGATCCACGGCCCGGGGCAGGCCGGTGCCAGCGGCGAGGCCGCAGCTGGGGACACTGCGGCAGGCGAGGCGGCGGCCACTGAGCCGGCCACGGCTCCGGACCCGCTTGCCGCCGCCGCCGCCCGACCGCGTCGTCGGGCTGAGCGCGTCCGCCCTGCGGGACCTGAGCCAGGCGAGGCCGGCGGCCGAGGCGACGCCCCCCAGGCCCCCGAGAGCGATCTGCCCCCCTGGCACCACCACAGCCTGGTGGAGCCGGCCCGGCTGCCGCCGATGCTGCGCCACTACGTGCAGCTCAAGCGCGACCACCCCGAGCGGGTGCTGCTCTACCGGCTGGGCGATTTCTTCGAGTGCTTCTTCGAAGACGCCATCACCCTCTCGCGGCTGCTGGAGCTCACCCTCACCGGCAAGGAGGCCGGCAAGACGATCGGGCGGGTGCCGATGGCGGGCATCCCTCACCACGCGGCTGAGCGCCACTGCGCCGAGCTGGTGCGCCGCGGCTTCAGCGTGGCCCTCTGCGACCAGCTCGAGAGCACCCCCACCAAGGGCGAACTGCTGCGCCGGGGCATCACCCGGGTGCTCACGCCGGGCACGGTGATCGAGGAGGGGATGCTGGCGGCCCGCCGCAACAACTGGCTCTGCGCCGTGGTGCTGGAGCCCCCGGGCAGCGGCGCCGGCTGGGGGCTGGCGGTGGCCGATGTGAGCACCGGCGAGTTCCGCGTCAGCCAGCAGCAGGGCAGCGATGCCCTGCATCAGGAGCTGCTGCAGGTGGAGGCGGCCGAGGTGCTCTGGCCGGCGGTGGCCAGCGAGGAAGCGGCGGCAGCCGCGGCCTGGTGTCCAGCCACCCTGCGGCGCACCGCCCTGCCGCGCACGCCGTTCGAGGCGCCCGAGGCCACGGCCACCCTCAAACAGCGCTTCGGCCTGGCGAGCCTGGCTGGCCTCGGCCTGGGGGAGCACCCCCTGGCCCTGCGGGCCGCCGGTGGGCTGGTGGCCTACCTCGATGGCACCCAGAGCGGCCAGGTGCCGCTCGATCCCCCCACCACCTGGCACCCCGACGAGGCCCTGGTGCTGGACGCCGCCACCCGCCGCAACCTGGAGCTCACCCGCACCCAGCTGAGCGGCGCCTTCGAGGGCTCCCTGCTCTGGGCCCTCGATCGCACCCACACCGCCATGGGGGGCCGCTGCCTGCGGCGCTGGCTGGAGGCGCCCCTGCTGGATCTGGAGAGGATCGAGGCGCGCCAGACGGCGGTGGGGGAGCTGGTGGGTCAGCGCCCGCTGCGGCTGGCCCTGCGCCGGCTGCTGCGGCCGATGGGGGATCTGGAGCGCCTGGCGGGCCGCGCCGGCGCCGGCAGTGCCTCGGCCCGCGATCTGGTGGCCCTGGCCGATGGGCTGGAGCGGCTGCCCCAGCTCGCCGGCCTGCTGCAGCGCTGCGCTGCCGCCCCCCTGGCGGCCCTGGCGCGGCCCTGGCCCAGGCTCGACGCCCTGGCCGAGAACCTGCGCCACGTGCTGCTGGAGACGCCGCCGCTCTCGCTCATGGAGGGGGCCCTGATCCATGACGGCGTCGATCCGCTGCTGGATGGCCTGCGCAACCAGCTCGATGACCAGGACGCCTGGCTGGGCCGCCAGGAGGCCGCCGAACGGGCGGCCAGCGGCATCGCCAGCCTGCGGCTGCAGCACCACCGCACCTTCGGCTACTTCCTGGCCGTGAGCCGGGCCAAAGCCGCCGCCGTGCCTGACCACTGGATCCGCCGCCAGACCCTGGCCAACGAGGAGCGCTTCGTGACGCCCGCCCTCAAGGGCCGCGAGGCCGAGATCCAGCAGCTGCGGGCCCGTGCCGCCGAGCGGGAATATGCGCTGTTCTGCCAGCTGCGCGGCCGGGTGGGCGAGCAGGCGGCCGCCATCCGCCAGGCCGCCCGGCTGGTGGCCGAGCTCGACGCCTGGTGGCCCTGGCCGAGCTGGCCGCCAGCGGCGGCTACTGCCGCCCGCAGCTCAGCGACGGCCGGGAGCTGCAGATCGAGGCCGGCCGGCACCCGGTGGTGGAGCAGCTGCTGGTGGAGGAGCCCTTCACCGCCAATGGCATCGCCCTCGGTTGGGAGGGCCCGCAGTCAGCGCCCGATCTGCTGATCCTCACGGGGCCGAACGCCAGCGGCAAGAGCTGCTATCTGCGCCAGACCGGGCTGCTGCAGCTGATGGCCCAGATGGGCAGCTGGATCCCGGCCCGCTCGGCCCGGCTGGGCCTCGCCGATCGCATCTTCACCCGGGTCGGCGCCGGCGATGACCTGGCCGCCGGCCAGTCCACCTTCATGGTGGAGATGGCCGAAACCGCCAACATCCTTCACCACGCCACGGCCCGCTCACTGGTGCTGCTGGATGAGATCGGCCGCGGCACCGCCACCTTCGATGGCCTCTCGATCGCCTGGGCCGTGGCCGAGGAGCTGGCCCAGGGCATCGGCGCCCGCAGCGTCTTCGCCACCCACTACCACGAGCTCAACGAGCTGGCCGAGCTGCTGCCCAACGTGGCCAACGCCCAGGTGCTCGTGGAGGAAACGGGCAGCGACCTGCGCTTCCTGCACCGGGTGGTGCCCGGCGGCGCCAGCCGCAGCTACGGCATCGAGGCGGCCCGCCTGGCCGGCATTCCCGCCTCGGTGCTGCTGCGGGCCCGCCAGGTGCTGAGTCGCATCGAGGCCAACAGCCACGTGCGGGTGGGTCAGGACGCCGCCTGACGGCAGCCGGCCCGCAGCAGGGCGTTGCAGGCCGCGCCCACCAGGGCGGCTCCGCCCCGGGAGCCCTCCAGCCGTACCTGGGCCAGGCCACTGGCGCCCAGGTGACGCTTGCTCTCCGCCACCCCCACGAACCCCACCGGCATGCCGATCACCAGGGCCGGCGCTGGCACCGCGCCGGCAGCCACCAGCTCCAGCAGACGCTCCAGGGCCGTGGGGGCACTGCCCACCAGCACCACCAGGCCCGGCCCCAGGGCCGCCAGGGCACCCTCCATGCCCACGGCCGTGCGGGTGCTGCCCTCGGGCGCCCGCGCTGGTGCCCAGGCGAGCACGCTGTGCACCGGATTGCCGAAGCTGCGGGCCGCCATCGGCGCCACCGCCGCCGCGGCCATGGCCGTGTCGGTGAGGATGGCGCCGCCGGCGGCCAGGGCGGCGCGCCGGCGGCGCAGGCCCCCGGGCTGAAGCGCAGATCCGCCGCGATCGAGAGGTCGCCACTGCTGTGGATGCAACGCTCCAGCACGGCCCGCTCCAGGGGGTCGGTGGGGCCGGCCACACCGCGCTCGGCCAGTTCGGCTCGGATCAGCCGCAGGCTCTCGAGAAAAATCGGATGATCCTGGAGGATGGGGGTCTCGATGGAACTCGGGGGGGATCGGGCGGGAGCGCTCTGGCCTGACCGCCCTCACAGCCATGGCGCCCCCCAACCCTATGCACCCCTGCCGCCATGCCGATCCACCTGCTCTGGGGCGATGACGACGCCGCCCGGGGCCGGGCCGTGGATGGCCTGATCGCCCGGCTGGTGGACCCCGCCTGGGCCTCGATCAACCTCAGCCGCCTGGATGGCCAGGATCCCGCCCAGGCGGCCCAGGCCCTGGGGGAGGCGCGTACCGCCCCTCTGGGGGCAGGGGCGCGGCTGGTGCTGCTGCAGCGCAGTCCGTTCTGCAACCAGTGCCCCGCCGAGCTGGCCGATCAGCTTGAGGCCACCCTGCCGCTGGTGCCGGACCACTGCCATCTGCTGCTGGTGAACACGGCCAAACCCGATGGTCGCCTGCGCACCACCAAGGCGCTGCAGAAGCTGGTGAAGCAGGGCCAGGCCGAGGAGCAGGGCTTCCCCCTGCCGGCGATCTGGGATGGGGCCGGCCAGCTGGAGCTGGTGCAGCGCACGGCCAGGGAGCTGGGCCTGCAGCTGCAGCCCCGTGCCGCCGAGGCCCTCAGCGAGGCCATCGGCAGCGACAGCGCCCGGCTGGCCAGTGAACTGGAAAAGCTGGCGCTCTACTGCCGGAGCGCGCCGTCCGGCTCGGCAGCACCCCAGGCCGACAGGGCGATCAGCGTGGAGGCTGTGCAGGCGCTGGTGGGGGGCCAGAGCACCAGCGCCCTGGCCGTGGGCGATGCCCTGCTGCAGGAACGGCCCGCCGAGGCGATCGCCCTGCTGGATGCCCTGATCGAGGCGGGCGAACCGGCGCTGCGCATCGTGGCCACCCTCTCCAGCCAGATCCGGGGCTGGCTGTGGGTGTGCCTGCTGGATCAGCGCGGTGAGCAGGACGTGGCCGCGATCGCCAAGGCCGCCGGCATCGGCAATCCGCGCCGCATCTATGTGATGCGCAAACAGATCAGGGGGATTCCCGGCTCTCGCTTCCTGGCCCTGCTGGCACGGCTGCTGGAGGTGGAGGCCGCCCTCAAACGCGGCACGGCCCCCGGGGATGCCTTCCGCGATGGCTTTCTGCTCGGTGCCGCCGCCCAGCAGCTCACCCCGGCGCAGGGCCGCAGCCGATAATCGGCCGTTGCGATCACCCCTGGGCCCCCACCCAAGACCCCACCCTCGATCCCTCACCCCCATGGCCCTGCTGGTTCAGAAGTTCGGTGGCACCTCGGTGGCCGACGTGGCCCGGATCCAGGCGGTGGCCCGCAGGGTGGCCCAGTGCCGTGACGAGGGCCATGAGCTGGTGGTGGTGGTGTCGGCCATGGGCCACACCACCGACGAACTCTCGGGCCTGGCCCGGGCGATCAGCAGCGATCCACCCCAGCGGGAGATGGACATGCTGCTGGCCACCGGGGAACAGGTGTCGATCGCGCTGCTGTCGATGGCCCTGCATGCCGAGGGCGTGCCGGCGGTGTCCATGACCGGGCCGCAGGTGGGGATCATGACGGAGTCGGCCCACGGCCGCGCCCGCATCCTCGAGATCCGCACCGAACGGCTGCTGCGCCTGCTGGGTGAAGGCCAGGTGGTGGTGGTGGCGGGCTTTCAGGGCACCAGCAGCGGGCTGGCCGGCACGCCGGAGATCACCACCCTGGGCCGGGGCGGCTCCGACACCTCCGCCGTGGCCCTGGCCGCCGCCCTCGGCGCCGAGGCCTGCGAGATCTACACCGATGTGCCCGGGGTGCTCACCACCGACCCGCGCAAGGTGCCGGATGCCCAGCTGATGACGGAGGTGAGCTGCAACGAGATGCTGGAGCTGGCCAGCCTCGGGGCGGCCGTGCTGCATCCCAGGGCCGTGGAGATCGCCCGCAACTACGGCGTGCCGCTGGTGGTGCGCTCCAGCTGGAGCGAAGCGCCGGGCACCCGGCTCACCAGCGGGGCACCGCAGCCGATCGGGCAGGGCGGCCTCGAACTGGGCAAGCCGGTGGATGGCGCCGATCTCGAAAATCGCCAGGCCGTGGTGGCGCTCTCGCACGTGCCGGATCGCCCCGGCGTGGCGGCCCAGCTGTTCGAGGCCCTGGGAGCGGCGCACCTCAACGTGGATCTGATCGTGCAGGCCACCCATGTGAGCACCACCGACGAGGCCTGCAGCTTCACCAACGACATTGCCTTCACCCTGCCCGAGGCCGATCTGGAGCAGGCCCAGCTGGTGTGCCGCGAGGTGCTGGCCGGCATGGGAGCCGAGCTGGGGGCCGGAGCCGCCACCCTCAGCGGCGAAGCGGGGCTGGCCAAGCTGAGCATCTCCGGCGCCGGCATCATGGGCCGCCCCGGTGTGGCGGCGCGGCTGTTCGACACCCTGGCCCGCTACGGCATCAACCTGCGGCTGATCGCCACCAGCGAGGTGAAGGTGAGCTGCCTGGTGGCCGGCGACCAGGGCAGCCGCGCCCTGCGGGCGGCCGCCGAGGCCTTTGAGCTGCAGGAGAGCCAGCTGCGCCACGATCCACCCCCCTGCCACAGCGGCGAGGCGGCCGTGCGGGGCGTGGCCCTCGACACCGGCCAGGCGCAGGTGGCCGTGCGCCAGGTGCCTGACCGCCCCGGCACCGCCGCCGCCGTGTGCAGGGCCCTCGCCGATGCGGGCATCAGCCTCGATGCAATCGTGCAGTCGGAGCGCACCGGCCTCAGCGGCCAGCAGCGCACCCGTGACATCAGCTTCACCCTGAAGCGCGACGACCGTAGCCGGGCCGAACAGGCCCTCGGGCCGCTGCTGGGCCAGTGGCCCGGCTCCCGCTTTGAAGAGGGAGCGGCCATCGCCCGGGTGAGCGCCGTGGGCGCCGGCATGCCCTGCACCCCGGGCACCGCCGCGCGCATGTTTCGCTGCCTGGCGGAGGCCGGCATCAACATCGAGCTGATCGCCACCAGTGAGATCCGCACCAGCTGCGTGGTGGCGGCCGACCAGGGGGTGGAGGCGGTTCAGGCGGTGCACCGCACCTTCGAGCTCGGCGGCAGCACCACCCACCGGGCCGAGGGCAGCGAGGCCCCGGAGCTCAGGCCCGGCCCACCAGCTTCTGCCGCAGCCCCTTGATGCGGTCGCGCAGGTTGGCGGCCTCCTCGAACTCGAGGTTCTTGGCCGCCGTTTTCATTCTGTCCTCGAGCTGCTGAATCAGCTCCGGCAGGGAATCGAGGGGAACGGCGTTGTGCTCGGCCTGATCCGTGGCCTGCTCAAGCTGTTCGTCATTGAGGCGCCTCGACACCTCCAGGAAGGCCAGGATGGAATTCCCCGCCCGCTTGCCTGCGGCCGTGGGGGTGATGCCGTGCTTCTCGTTGTAGGCGTGCTGAATGGCACGGCGGCGTTCGGTTTCGCCGATCGCCTTGGCCATCGAATCGGTGAGATTTTCGGCATAGAGCAGGGCCTTGCCCTCCACATGGCGGGCGGCGCGGCCGATGGTCTGGATCAAGGAGCGCTCGGCCCGCAGGAAGCCCTCCTTGTCGGCATCGAGGATCGCCACCAGGGACACCTCCGGCAGATCCAGGCCCTCGCGCAGCAGGTTCACCCCCACCAGCACGTCGTACTCGCCATTGCGCAGATCCTGGATGATCTCGATGCGCTCGATCGAGTGGATCTCGGAGTGTAGATAGCGCACCCGTACCCCGTTCTCGGCCAGATAATCGGTGAGGTCCTCGGCCATGCGCTTGGTGAGCGTGGTCACCAGCACCCGTTCCTGCTTGTCGGCGCGCTGGCGGATCTCGCCGAGGAGGTCGTCCACCTGGCCCTCGGTGGGGCGCACCTCCACCACGGGATCGAGCACGCCGGTGGGGCGGATCACCTGCTCCACCACCTGGCCGCGGCTCTCGGCCAGCTCCCACTGGCCGGGGGTGGCGCTCACGAAGATGGTCTGGCGGGCCTTCCGCCAGAACTCCTCGCCCTTGAGGGGCCGGTTGTCGGCGGCGCTGGGCAGACGGAAGCCGTGCTCCACCAGCACCTGCTTGCGGCTCTGGTCGCCGTTGTACATGGCCTGCAACTGGGAGCAGGTGACGTGGCTCTCATCCACCACCAGCAACCAGTCGTCGGGGAAGTAGTCGATCAGGCACTCGGGCGGGGTGCCGGCCTGGCGGCCGGCGAGGTGGCGGGCGTAGTTCTCCACGCCGTTGCAGTAACCCACCTGCTCCAGCATCTCCAGGTCGTAGATGGTGCGCTGCTCCAGCCGCTGGGCCTCCAGCAGACGCCCCTGGCCATTGAGCAGATCGAGCCGCTCATGCAGTTCGTGGCGGATCGCGGCGATGGCCTCGGCCAGCCGCTCCTTGGGGGTCACGAAGTGCTTGGCCGGGTAGATGTTGATCGCGTCGAGGCTCTGCAGAATCTCGCCGCTGGTGGGATCCACATAGCGGATCGCCTCCACGTCATCGCCGAACAGCTCGATCCGCACCAGACGATCTTCGTAGGCCGGGCCGATCTCCAGCACATCGCCCCGCACCCGGAAGCGGCCGCGGGAGATCTCAACGTCGTTGCGGGAGTACTGGTTGTTGACCAGGTCACGCAGGGAGGCACGCAGGTTGAGCGTGTCGCCCACCTGGAATTTCACCGCGGCCTTGAGGTATTCGCTGGGGATGCCGAGGCCGTAGATGCAGCTGATCGAGGCCACCACGATCACATCGCGGCGCTCGAACAGGGAGCGGGTGGCCGAATGGCGCAGCATGTCGATCTCTTCGTTGATCGACGCCGTCTTGGCGATGTAGGTGTCGGAGACGGGCACATAGGCCTCCGGCTGGTAGTAGTCGTAGTAGGAGATGAAGTATTCAACGGCATTCTTTGGAAAGAACTCGCGCAGCTCATTGCAGAGCTGGGCCGCCAGGGTCTTGTTGTGGGCCAGCACCAGGGTGGGACGCCCGGTGCTGGCGATCACATTGGCGATCGTGAACGTCTTGCCGGTGCCGGTGGCCCCCAGCAGGGTCTGGTAGCGCTCGCCGGCCTGAACGCCCTGAACCAGCCCGGCGATCGCCGTGGGCTGATCGCCCTTGGGCTGGTAGGGGGCGTGGAGCTCGAAGGGAACCATCATGGTGCCCATTGTTGGCGAGCCGCGCCCGCTACCGCGGTGCCGAGAGCAGCGAAATGGCCGTCCCGAAGACCCGCAGGGGCGCGGATCAGCCCGCAGCTACCTGGCTCATCAGCGCCGAGACCCGGGTGAAGTCCACATCGAGGCCGAGCATGCGCAGGATCACCGCCGACAGCACCGCGTAGACCACTGCCCCCAGCACGGCGCTCAGCAGCCCCTGGCGCAGCCGGAAGCCTGGATCAGCCAGGCCGCCAGGCCGAACAGAATCACGGTGATCAGCCAGTTGAACAGCAGACTCACCGGACTGATCACCCCGCCGAGGCTGGTGACGGCCCAGACGGGCCCCAGCAGCAGCTTGAGCGGCCAGATCAACAGGGTGCCCAGCAGGCCGATCACAACAGCGGCGAGCAGGGCGATCGGGAAGCTCTCGATCTCAACACCCAGGGGAAGCCAGGCGACGATCAGCAGCACCAGAGCACGGATCGGCCACTGCAGCAGCCAGACGAGGGAGCCCATGACAGTTCAGGTGGAACCTTCGAAACGTAGGCCTGGGAACGCCCACTGGCACTCTGTTGTGACTGAGGGTTGCTGAGCCAGGCCTACGTTCAGAGCGTCGCCGCCACCGGACGGGGTAGGGCCGTCCGCAGCTCCCGCACCACCGCCGCCATGGCCCAGGGCTCCTGCAGCCTGTTCACAGCGGAGCCCACACCAACGCCAGCAGCGCCGGCCGCCACGGCGAGGGGCAGGGTCACGGCCGAGAGGCCCGAGGCACAGAGCACCGGTACGGCAGGGGTTTCGGGGCCGGCGGCAGCGGCCAGGGCCCGGCTGATCGCATGGGTGGCCGCCAGGGTGGGGGCCGCCTTTTCGATCAGGCCCAGAACGCCAGGGCTGAAGGGCCGGGCGCTGGTGCCGCCCTCGGTCTGGATCAGGTCGGCACCGAGCGCCACCAGGTCGAGAGCCAGCTGCTCCTGCTGATCCAGGGGCAGAACATGCGGCACCGTGACCGACAGCACCACCTCGGGCAGCAGCTCGCGGGTGCGGCGGGTGATCGCCAGCACCTCGTCGGCCTCGAAGCGGCGACCGAGGGAATAGAAGGCGTCGTAGTTGCCGATCTCCACCATCGCCGCGCCGGCGGCCACAGCGGCTGGGAACAGCTCGGGGTCCACCGCCGACACGCAGATCGGCAGGCCGGACGCCACTGCAGCCCGTCGCACCAGGGCCGGGTCACAGGCCACGTCGATCAGGTCGGCACCCCCTTCCCCAGCCGCCTGGCTGATGCGCTCCACCGCGGCAGCATCGAAGTTGGTGAGGCCGGCGATCACCTTGATCAGGCGACACTCCGCCAGGGCGCTCCGCAACGGGGCAGGCAGCTGGGCAAGACGGGAGGAGCCGGACGACATCGCAGGAACAGCTGCACAGTGGGGTCATTCTCCCACTTGAACCCCCGTCGTCAGGGTGTCCGATCCCCAGCCCCAGCCCAGCGCCGCGGCCGACTGGAGCGCCGATCACCTGCGGCTGCACCGCCACCTGCGGCGCCACCCGGCCCTGCTGCCCGATAGCGACACCCTGCTGCTGGCTGTTTCCGGCGGCCAGGACTCCATGGCCCTGGTGGCGCTGCTCACCGCCCTGCGGCGGCTGCACGGCTGGCGGCTGCACCTCTGGCACGGCGATCACGGCTGGCGGCCCGAATCAGGCCGAACGGCGCAGCAGCTGGCGGCCTGGGCCGCCGGGCAGGGTCTGCCGCTGCTGGGGGAGTGCTGGCAGCCCGAGCCAGGAGAACCTGCCGCCAGCGGCGGTGCTGGCGGCATCCCCAGCGAGGCCGCGGGCCGGGCCTGGCGCTACCGGCGGCTGGCGATCGGCGCCGCAGCGCTCGGGGCCAGCCGGGTGGTGACGGGCCACACCGCCAGCGACCGGGCCGAGACGCTGCTGTTCAACCTGGCCCGGGGGAGCCACCGCCGGGGTCTGGCCAGCCTGCGCGGCCTGCGTGCCCTGGAGGGTGAGCTGCAGCTGGCCCGGCCGCTGCTGCCGTTCAGCCGGGCCGACACCGGCCGGCTCTGCCGGCAGCTGCAGCTGCCGGTGTGGCCTGACCCCAGCAACAACGACCGGCGCTACAGCCGCAACCGGCTGCGGCAGGAGGTGCTGCCGGTGCTGGAGGCCCTGCATCCCGGCGCCGCCCGGCGCCTGGCCGCCCTGGCCGAGCAACTCGCCGCCGATGACGACACCCAGGGGGAACTGCTCTCCCTGGCGCTGGCCGCTCTGGGGGCCAGGGACAGCAGCGGCGCCGGAAGCGATCAGCAGCTGCCGCTTGCCCCCCTGCGCGCCCTGCAGCGCGCCAACCAGGGCGCCCTGCTGCAGCACTGGCTCAGCCACCACCTGGGGGAGCGGCTCAGCCGCCGCAGCCTCGAAACGCTGCTCGATCGGCTGGCCGCTGGGTCGGGGGCAGGCAGCCTGCAGCTGGCCGGTGGGTGGCGTTTGCAGTGGCAACGCAGCACACTGGTTCTCACCTGTGCCCCTACAGCCGAGAGCCATGGCCGAGAGCCGCGGGTCCTATGAGGAGCGCTATGGCGCGATCGAGCGCGTCTACAGCGAACGCCAGTGGGCCGAGGTGGAATCCCTGGGGGAGGCGCTGCTGCTGGACCTTCCCGACGATCCAGCTGACCCCCTGCGCCTGCGGGTGATCCTGCTGCTGGGCCACACCCGCCTCTACGGCATGGGGGATGTGGACACGGCCAAGGGCTACTACCGCGCCCTGCTGCGCCACTGCAATGATCCCAGCCTGACTCAGATCGCCGAGCAGGGCCTGGAGGACTCCGGTGTGGTGGCCCGCCAGCAGGGCAGGGCCCCGCAGCAATCCTTGGCACCAGAACCCGCTCGCGATGCGGTCCAGACCAGCCCCACAGGAGCAGCGATGCCCTGGCTGGAGCAGCTGGATGAAGGCCCGGGTTCAGGGCCTCAGGCCGGAGAGAAGCCACTCCGGCCTGAGGCGATTGCCGTGGAGGTGATTGAGGAAGCCGAGCAGATCGAGGTGGCCCAGGCGGATCCCGAGCGGCAGCAGGTGGTGGAGATGCAGGAGGTGGAGCGGCTGCAACCGGCCGGCAGCGTGCTGGAGGCCCTGCGCCGTCAGGATGAGCCCAATGGCTTCAGCCCCGAGGAGATCAAGGAGCTCTCCCGGGGCCTGCTGCACGTGAGGCTGGGCTGAGGCCCAGCCGAACTCAGCCCGCGGCGGCCGCCGAGCGGCGGCGGCGGGTGCGGCCTGCGATCTCGGGCTCGGGAGCGGCCGCAGTAGGCACGACCGCTGCCGGGGCCGCCTTCACCGCGGCTTTGACGACAGGAGTGGCCGCTGAGGTCGCCGCCTGGGCCCCCGAGGCGGCGGCTGAGGCCGCTCCCACCGGAGCCCCGTCCCGCCGGGGGGTGCGATCCAGCGAGCGGCTGTCACGGCCGCCAGCGCGGCCGCGGGGTGCCGGCCGGGAATCGGGCTCGGCATCGGCCCGCCCCTGGTAGGCCGGGGTGCCGGCCGGAGCCGGCTGCACCAGGCAGAGGATCAGGGGCTCCACCTGGAGTTCGCGGCGCAGGCGGCGCTGCAGCCCCAGCTCCACCTCCCGTTGCACGCCCACCCAATCCACATCCGGGGCCTTGCCACCGGTGTTGCGGCTCAGCTGGCTCCAGCGGTTCTCCAGCACCCAGGAGATTTCGCGTTCGGCCCAGAGGCTGAGCTTGCGGGCATCGGCCGTGGTGACCACGCCCCGCAGGTTCACCCGCGGCGGCGCCGCCATCACGCCATCGGTGCTGATCACCGCCAGCAGGGTGATCACACCGTCTTCGGCCAGCTGTTGGCGCTCCTTGAGCACCCGGGAGTCGACGATGCCATTGCGGGAGGCATCGAGCAGCTCGATGCCGGCCTTCACGGGCTCACCCCGGCGAATCGAATCGGGGGTGAGTTCCACCACATCGCCGTTGTCGATGATGAGGGTGTTCTCGGGCGGAATGCCCATCGACATGCCGGTCTTGGAGTGGGCCACAAGCATGCGGTGCTCGCCGTGCACCGGCACGAAGAACTTGGGCTTGGCCAGGGCCAGCATCAGCTTGTGGTCTTCCTGGAAACCATGGCCGGAAACGTGAATGCCTTCGCCTTTGCCATAGACCACCTTGGCCCCAAGCATCATCAGGCGATCGATGGTGTTCACCACGGAGATGGTGTTGCCCGGGATCGGGCTGGCCGAGAAGATGATGGTGTCTGAGGGCTTCACCTGCACCTGGGGGTGCTCGCCCCTGGAGATGCGGCTGAGGGCAGCGAGGGGCTCGCCCTGGCTGCCGGTCATCAGCAGCAGGGTTTCCCGATCCGGCAGATCACGGATCTGCTTGATCGGCACGAACAGATCATCGGGGGCGCGCATGTAGCCGAGTTCGCGGGCCTTGGCGATCACATTCAGCATGGAGCGGCCCAGCAGGCCCACCTTGCGGCCATTCTTCATGGCCAGCTCCAGGATCATCGACACCCGGTGGATCGAGCTGGCGAAGGTGGTGATGATCACCCGGCCATCGGCCTTGGCGATGTGCTGGTCGAGCTTCGGGAACACCGAGCGCTCGGGAGGACAGAAGCCAGGCACCTCGGCGTTGGTGGAGTCACTGAACAGGCAGAGCACCCCCTTGTCGCCGTAGTGGGCCAGGCGGGCCATGTCGAAGTGCTCGCCGTCCACGGGGGTGTGGTCGAACTTGAAGTCCCCGGTGAAGATCACCGTGCCCACCGGGGTGGTGATGGCCAGCGTGAAGCTGTCTGCCATCGAGTGGGTGTTGCGGATGAACTCCACGGAGAAGTGCTGGCCCACCTTCACCACATCGCGGGGGCCGACGGTCTTGAGGATGGTGCGATCCATCACACCGGCTTCCTCCATCTTGCCGGTGAGCATCGACAGCGCCAGGCGCGGCCCATGGATCACCGGGATCGTGAAGTTCTTGAGGTGGTGGGCAATGCCACCGATGTGGTCTTCGTGACCGTGGGTCACGATCATGCCGCGGATGCGCTTCTGATTTTCCTTCAGATAGCTGGTGTCGGGCATCACCACGTTGACGCCGTGCATGCCATCACTGGGGAAGGCCAGGCCGGCATCCACCATCATCAGCTCATCGCCGTACTCGAACACGCAGGTGTTCTTGCCGATCTCATGGAGGCCACCGAGGGGAATCACCCGCAGGGCCGGTTGCTTGCCGTTGGATCCGTTCTGGGAGGAACTATGACGAACCTGGGAATTTGACATGTAAGAAAACTCGAAGAGTCAGAGGTTGAAACTGGAAGGTTGCTGATTGCAGATCAGCATTCAGCCTTGGCGTCTCAGGTAGGACGCAGGGCAGCCAGGGTTTCGCAGAGGCGTTGTTTCACGTCGTCGTTCGCGGGGAGAAGGGGAAGTCTTGGGTCACCCACCGGCCAGCCGCTGAGGGCGAGGGCAGCTTTCACGGGCACCGGGTTGGTGGTGCAGAACAGGGCCCGGCACAGGGGCAGCAGCTGTTCATGCAGGGCCAGGGCCAGGGGCAGATCACCGTCGAGGAAGGCCTGCACCATGCGGCTGATGCGCGGGCCCTCCAGGTGACTGGCCACGCTCACCACACCCACGGCCCCCACGGCCAGCATCGGCAGGGTGAGGGCGTCGTCGCCGGAGTAGATCGCCAGGCGGTCGCCGCAGGCCAGGCGCAGGGCGCTGACCTCGTCGGTGGTGCCGCTCGCCGCCTTGAAGGCCACCACATTGGGCAGATCGAGCAGTCGGGCCACGGTGGCGGGCTCGAGGCTGGTGGCGGTGCGGCCGGGGATGTTGTAGAGCATCAGCGGCAGGGTCGGAGCCGCCTGGGCGATCGCCCGGAAATGGGCCTCCAGGCCGTCCTGGGGGGGCTTGTTGTAGTAGGGCACCACCACCAGGGCGCCGTCGGCACCGAGGGCCGCGGCCTCGCGGGTGGCCTCCACCGCCTCGGCGGTGCAGTTGCTGCCGCTGCCCGCGATCAGGCGGGCCCGTCCCGCCACGGCGTCTTTCACAGCGGCGAACAGGGCGTGCTGCTCCTGCCAGCTGAGGGTGGGCGATTCGCCCGTGGTGCCGCACAGCACCAGCGCATCAGAGCCGTGGGCCACCAGGTGATCAGCGAGCCGGGCCGCCTGGGCCAAATCCACCTGGCCGTCGGGCTGAAACGGCGTGACCATCGCCGTGGCCACCCGTCCGAAGGGGGCGTGCAGCCAGGGCTGCTGCTGGGCAGCAACGCTCAAACCCCACCTCCTTGAGCCAGCGTCGGCGGCCCCTCCTGGGGCGGCACCGGGCCCTGGAGCAGCAGCTCGGCGATCTGAACCGCGTTGAGGGCGGCGCCCTTGCGGATCTGATCACCGCACAGCCACAGCTCCAGGGTGTTGGGATCGCTGAGGTCCTGGCGGATGCGCCCCACGGCCACCGGATCGCGACCGGTCACGTCGGTAGGCATCGGAAAGCGGTTGGCCTCGAAGTTCTCGATCAGCTCAACCCCCGCAGCCTGGGCCAGCAGGGCCCGGGCCTCCGCCACGGGGAAGGGCTCGGCAAAACAGATGTTCACCGCCTCGGAGTGGGCCCGCAGCACCGGCACCCGCACGCAGGTGGCCGAGAGCCGCAGCTCAGGCAGCTCCATGATCTTGCGGGTTTCGTTGAGCATCTTGAGCTCCTCCTCGCAGTAGCCGTTGGGCTGCAGGGGGGAGTTGTGCAGGAACAGGTTGAAGGCGAGGGAATGGGGCAGCACGGTGCTCACCGGCTCGCCGCCGTCCAGCACCGTGCGGCTGAGCTGGCGCAGCTCCTCCATGGCCCGGGCGCCGGCGCCGCTGGCGGACTGGTAGGTGCTCACCACCACCCGCTGGATGGGGCGCCGGGCCTGCAGAGGCGCCAGGGCCAGGGTGAGCAGGATCGTGGTGCAGTTGGGATTGGCAATGATGCCGCGGTGGCCGAAGGCAGCGGCGGGGTTCACCTCGGGCACCACCAGGGGCACGTCCGGATCCAGCCGGAAGGCGCTGGAGTTGTCGATCACCAGGCGCCGGCGCCGGCGGCCACGGGCGCCCACTGGCGCGACGCGGAGCCGCCCGCCGAAGCGAGCACCAGATCCACCTCCGAGAACACCGCCTCGTTGACGCTCTGAATGGTGAGGGTTTCCCCCTGCCAGGCGAGGGGCTGGCCAGCGGAGCGGGGCGAGGCCAGGGGGATCAGCTCGGCCACCGGGAAGTGGCGTTCGGCCAGCAGCTGCAGCAGCTCCTGCCCCACGGCCCCGGTGGCCCCGAGGATGGCCACCCGCAGGGGGCGATCCGGCAGCGTCGCAACCCCGGGGCTGACCTGGGGGCTGACCTGGGGCCTGGCCGCAGCGGCAGTCGTGGTGGTGGCCGTGGTGGGCTGAGCTGTGGTCAAGGGCGGTAGGGGCCTGGGAGAGATGGAGGGGATGCAGCCTCGGCTCGGGACCTGAAAGGGGGGCCCGCTCGAGCTGCAGAACCTTGCTAAGGCCTGGGAAACGGGAACGCGGCAAGCGGCGACTCATCGCAGCAGGGGCGTTGCGACAGGGGCGTTGCAACAGGGTGGGCGATCGAGGGGTTCCGAAGACCGGTGAAGAGACGGGGGCCAACGGTGAACGGTTGAGGGAGAGGAAAGGTGAGCGTGGTGGCGAAGGGCTGGTTGGAAAACTTGGGGAAGGGCTTGGCCGGCAAACGATCTCAGGCTCTCGGATCAAAAGGCCTGGATCTGCAGGGCCTGGGCGGAGTCTGCCGTGGTCGCTCGGAACTGACAGGCGAATCACAGCGCAGCTGTGATGCATGGGCCAGGGAGACCACCACGGGGATCTCACGTCTTGATGCTGCAAACACTACCGGAAACAGTGCCTGCAAGCCACTTTCTTAGGATAGGGGGCTGCATCGAGCTGCCATGAGTCCTGCTGCCGCCTCTTCCGCCCCCACCAGCCCCGCCAAGGGCGACACCTTCAGCGTGACCGCCACGCCACGTCCGGGCAGCCGCATGGCCCTCGAGGTGGCGATTCCAGGCGAGCGCTGCAAGGCCAGCTACGAGACGGCGGTGGAGAAGCTCAGCCGCAGCATCAAGCTGCCGGGATTCCGCAAGGGCAAGGTGCCCCGGGCGGTGCTGCTGCAGCAGATCGGCCCCCTGCGGGTGAAGGCCACCGCCCTGGAGGATCTGGTCGATGCCGCCTTCCGCGACGCCCTGGCCCTGGAGGAGCTCTCTCCGCTGAGTCGCCCGGAGCTGAACGAGGCCTTCGAGCTGGTGCTGGAGCGGTTCCAGCCTGGAGAAGCGCTCAGCTTCACGCTGGAGCTCGACGTGGAGCCCACCCCGAAGCTGAACAACACCCGCGGCCTCAAGGCCGAGGCCGAGGCGATCAGCTACGACCCGGCCAGGGTCGATGAACTGATCGAGCAGTCGCGCAAGCAGCTGGCCACCCTCGTGCCGGTGGAGGGCCGCAGCGCCGAGAGCGGCGACGTGGCCGTGCTCAGCTTCAGCGGCGTGTTTGTCGACAGTGGCGAAGCGATCACCGGCGGCAGCAGCGATGCCACCGAGGTGGAACTGGAGGAGGGTCGCATGATCCCCGGCTTCGTGGAGGGTGTGATCGGCATGGCCGTGGGCGACGCGCGCACGGTGGAGTGCCAGTTCCCCGAGAGCTACCCCCAGGAGGAGGCCGCCGGTCGCCAGGCCCGCTTCGAGATCGACCTCAAGGACCTCAAGACCCGGGAGCTGCCCGCCCTCGACGACGCCTTTGCCAAGCAGGCCAGCGACAAGCAGACCATGGCCGAGCTGCGGGCCGATCTGGAGCAGCGCCTCCGGGACGACGCCGCGAGCCGGGCCAGGACAGCCCGCCACGAGGCCCTGCTGGGCGCCCTGGTGGAGGAGCTGGAGGTGGAGCTGCCGGAATCTTTGCTGCAGCAGGAGATCCGCAACCTGATCGAGCAGACCGCGGGCCAGATCGCCCAGCAGGGCATGGACGTGAAAAAACTGTTCACCCCTGAGCTGGTGCGCAGCCTGGTGGACAGCTCCCGGCCCGAGGCGGAACAGCGCCTGCGTCGCAACCTGGCACTCCAGGCCCTCGCCACTGCCGAGGCGATCAAGGTGGACGACGCCGAGCTGGACGCCAAGGTGAAGGAAGTGCGCCAGGGGCTCGAGAACCAGGGCAACATCGATGCCGATCGGCTGCGCCAGGTGGTGGGCGACGACCTTCTGCGCGACAAGCTGCTCGACTGGCTCGAGAGCCACAGCACGATCACCGAGCGCGCTACCGCCGGCGATGAGGCTGCTGCTGCCGAGGAGGCGGCTCCGACCAGCGAAGACTGAGCGGTGCGGGGGCTGTCCTGCCCCTGGCTGCGGCAATCCACCCAGCGAGCACCGATCCCATCCCCATAGATTGCTGGTACCAGACCTTGCCGCGCGTGATCGACGCCCACTCCCCCTCTGCCCTGCGGACCCACCCGATCCAGAACCTCTGGATGGGAGGGCGGCCCGAGGCCACGATCGGGGCGCCCGCCGCCGCCCCCGGGGTACTGCCCACCGTGGTCGAGCAGTCGGGCAAAGGCGACCGGGCCTTCGACATCTATTCGCGCCTGTTGCGCGAGCGGATCATCTTTCTGGGCACGGGCATCGACGATGCCGTGGCCGATGCCCTGGTGGCCCAGCTGCTCTTCCTGGAGGCCGAGGACCCCGAGAAGGACATTCAGATCTACATCAACTCACCGGGCGGCTCGGTGACGGCCGGGCTGGCGATCTACGACACCATGCAGCAGGTGGCTCCGGATGTGGTCACCATCTGCTACGGCCTGGCGGCCTCGATGGGGGCCTTCCTGCTCACGGGGGGCAGCAAGGGCAAGCGCCTGGCCCTGCCCAGCGCCCGGATCATGATTCACCAGCCCCTCGGCGGCGCCCAGGGCCAGGCGGTGGACATCGAGATCCAGGCCAAGGAGATCCTCTACCTCAAGGACACCCTCAATGGCCTGATGGCGGAGCACACCGGCCAGCCCCTTGAGAAGATCACCGAGGACACGGACCGCGACTACTTCCTTTCCCCCGCCGAGGCGGTTGAATACGGCCTGATCGACCGGGTGGTGACCGAAACCACTTCACCCCAAGGGCCCTCATGACCCCCCTGGCGAGCCAGCTCGATCCATGGGATCTTTTAGGCCCTTGGCCCGGAAGCCGATCCGCTGGCCATGGTTCCCCCGCCGGGTGGACAGCTGGCCCTCCACCGCTCGGCTCGGGTGCCGCTCAGAGGCCTCCTCGCTGAAGCGTCCTGTCTGGCCCCCCGTCTGAACCTTTCTGTCCGATCCTTAAGGAAAGTGTCCTGAACCGGTTCCAGGGTCAATGCTGACCCGGGGACCACTCCTCTCCCGCCCCCCGACCCGGACGTTCCGTCCTGCCGCTCCTGCCGATGGCCAAGTTCGACGCCCATCTCAAGTGCTCGTTCTGCGGCAAGTCCCAGGAGCAGGTGCGCAAGCTCATCGCCGGGCCGGGGGTCTACATCTGCGACGAGTGCATCGATCTCTGCAACGAGATCCTCGATGAGGAGCTGGTGGACAGCCACGGCTCGGCAGGCGGCCGCCATGCCCCCGAACCCACTCGCGCCAAGAGTTCGGCCAAGAAACCGTCCAGACCGGCTCCCACCCTGGCGGAAGTGCCCAAACCCCAGGAGATCAAGGAGTTCCTCGATGGCCAGGTGGTGGGTCAGGAAGAGGCCAAGAAATCGCTTTCCGTGGCGGTCTACAACCACTACAAGCGCCTGGCCTGGCAGGGCGACGGCAAGGGCGAGACCGACCAGACCGCCACCAGGCTGCACAAGAGCAACATCCTGCTGATCGGCCCCACCGGCTGCGGCAAGACGCTGCTGGCCCAGACCCTGGCCGAAATCCTGGATGTGCCCTTCGCCGTGGTCGATGCCACCACCCTCACCGAAGCCGGCTACGTGGGGGAAGACGTGGAGAACATCCTGCTGCGGCTGCTGCAGAAGGCCGACATGGATGTGGAACTGGCCCAGCGGGGCATCATCTACATCGATGAGATCGACAAGATCGCGCGCAAGAGCGAGAACCCCTCGATCACCCGGGATGTGTCCGGCGAAGGGGTGCAGCAGGCCCTGCTGAAGATGCTGGAGGGCACCACCGCCAACGTGCCGCCCCAGGGGGGCCGCAAGCATCCCTATCAGGACTGCATTCAGATCGACACCAGCCAGATCCTGTTCATCTGCGGCGGCGCCTTCGTGGGCCTCGACGACGTGGTGCAGAAGCGGATGGGCCGCAATGCCATCGGCTTCATCAACCCCGATGGCAGCAGCCGCCCCCGCAGCGTCAAGGAGCGGCAGGCGGCCAGCGTGCTGCGGCACATGGAGCCCGACGACCTGGTGAAGTACGGCCTGATCCCCGAGTTCATCGGCCGTCTGCCGGTGAGCGCCGTGCTCGAACCGCTCGATACCCGCGCCCTGGAGTCGATCCTCACCGAGCCCCGGGATGCCCTGGTGAAGCAGTTCCAGACCCTGCTCAGCATGGACGAGGTGCAGCTGCACTTCGAGCCCGGCGCCATCGCGGCGATCGCCGCCGAGGCCCACCGCCGCAAGACCGGGGCCCGGGCCCTGCGCGGCATCCTCGAAGAGCTGATGCTGGAGCTGATGTACGACCTGCCCTCCCGCAGCAACGTCAAGGACTTCACCGTGACCCGCGAGCTGGTGGAGCAGCGCAGCCAGGCCAAGGTGGTTCCCCTGGGCGCCAGCCACGAGGGCGCCCAGGCCAGCGCCTGAACCCTGCGTGGCCGCCGCCGATCACCTGCAGGTGCCGCGCCAGCACGGCCTGTTCAACCACCACGGCATCGACCTGGGCGACGGCACGGTGGCCCACTACCTGGAGGGCCGCGAGATCCTGCGCAGCGCCAGCGACGACTTCAGCCTCGGCCAACCACTGAGCGTGGTGCCCTATCCCGAGGGCAGTTGCTCCCCGGATGGGGTCTGCCTCAGACGGGCCATGGGCCGCCTCGGGGAGCAGAACTACAACCTGCTGTTCAACAACTGCGAGCACTTCGCCCACTGGTGCAAGACCGGCCGGCATCGCAGCTCCCAGGTGGAGGGCTGGCTGCACACCGGCACCCTGGGGGCGCTGGCCCTGGGGCAGGTGATGCCGGCGGCGGTGCTCGCCGGCGCCCGCCTGCTGCTGCGGCAGGGTGCCCGCCTCGAAGGCCTGAATCTGGCCCGGCAGACCATCGCCCAGCTGGAAGGGCTGCGCCAGAAGCTGCAGGGGCGGCTGGATGAGGAACTCGCCAAGGCCGAGGCCCGCTGGGACCAGGGCCAGTTCGAGGCCCTGCGGCGCACGGCCCAGGGCCTGGCCGACCAGCTGGCCGAGGTGGAAGACATGGAGGCCGCTCTCGAATCCCGGCTGCATGGGCTGCTGGAGCCCGGGGACGACCAGTAGCCTCGACGCTTCGCCCCTGAGGCCGCCCCATGGGCCAGGCCTACCAGCCGCTCCACCACAAGTACAGACCTCAGCGCTTCGACCAGCTGGTGGGGCAGGAGGCCATCGCCGCCACGCTGGTCAATGCCCTGCGCTCCGGCCGTATCGCGCCGGCCTACCTGTTCAGCGGGCCCAGGGGAACGGGCAAGACGTCCAGCGCCAGGATCATGGCGCGCTCGCTCAACTGCCTCAGCGCCCCCGGGCCCACGCCTGAACCCTGCGGCCACTGCGAGCTCTGCACCGGGATCGCCTCCGGCAGTGCCCTCGACGTGATCGAGATCGACGCCGCCTCCAACACCGGCGTGGACAACATCCGCGAGCTGATCGAGCGCTCCCGCTTCGCGCCGGTGCAGGCCCGCTGGAAGGTGTATGTGGTGGACGAGTGCCACATGCTCTCCACGGCGGCCTTCAACGCCCTGCTCAAGACCCTGGAGGAGCCACCGCCGCAGGTGGTGTTCGTGCTGGCCACCACCGACCCCCAGCGGGTGCTGCCCACGATCCTGAGCCGCTGCCAGCGCTTCGACTTCCGCCGCATCCCCCTGCCGGCCCTGGAGCGCCATCTGGCTGGATCGCCGCCCAGGAAGCGATCGCGATCACGCCCGAGGCCCTCCACGTGGTGGCCCAGAGGTCCCAGGGCGGGCTGCGCGATGCCGAAAGCCTGCTCGATCAGCTCAGCCTGCTGCCCCCGCCCATCGAGGTGGAGGCCGTGTGGGACCTGCTCGGGGCGGTGCCGGAACAGGAGCTGCTGCACCTGGCCGCGGCCCTGGCGGGGGCCGAGCCACTCGGCCTGATCGAGGCCAGCCGCGAGCTGCTGGAGCGGGGCCGGGAGCCGGCGGCCGTGCTGCAGGGGATGGCCAGTCTGCTGCGGGATCTGGTGCTGGTGGGCCTGGCCCCCGAGCGACTCGAGCTCACGGCCGTGTCCCCGCAGTTCCGCAGCCAGCTGCCGGATCTGGCCAGCCGCCTGGGTCAGCCACGCCTGCTGCAGTGGCAGGCCCAGCTCAAGGGCAGCGAGCAGCAGCTGCGCCACAGCGTCAACCCCCGCCTCTGGCTTGAGGTGCTGCTGCTGGGCCTGCTGGCGCCGCGGCAGCCCGTGGCCGCCAGCCAGCCTGAGGCGCAGCGGGCTGTTGCCGCGCCGCCGCCGGCAGCCACTCCTGCCGCCACCCCCGCCGCCACTCCGCCGGGGCCCCCGCAGCCGGCTGCGACATCCCCGCAACAGCTGGCCCCGGAGCCACGGGCGGTGAACCTCAGCGAGCTCTGGCAGCAGATCCTGGCCTGCCTGGAGCTGCCCTCCACCCGCATGCTGCTGAGCCAGCAGGGCCGCCTGGTGGGGCTGGATGAACGCCGGGCGGTGGTGCAGGTGGCCAGCCAGTGGGTGGCCATGGTGCACAACCGCCAGGCCCTGGTGGAGCAGGCGATCGCCGGCAAAGGCCCATAACAATATGATGCTTGCAATCGTCTTCATTTCAGTGCTCCTTCAAGGTTTTCGATTAGCGTCACACTTCTGCGGTAGAAGGACTCATCACTCTGCTCTTCCATAGGCGCAAACC
>NZ_JADEWM010000018.1:0-1764 GCF_015207615.1 Cyanobium sp. LEGE 06113
GGCCAACCACGGCATCTCCGGCGACCCCGGCGTCATCGCCAACAACTACATCGACTACGCCATCAGCGCCCTCGTCTGATTCCTGCTCAGGACTCAGCCGCAACCGCAACCCAAACATCCCTTCCCCCCCAAAGGGGGGATCGGCTCCCTCGCCCCCATCTGGGGGCTTTTGCTTGGCCACACTCCAAACGGGCTTCCAGGCAGAGAGGCGGTCAGCCGGGCCAGACAATCTGCCCGCAGGGCGGGGGCTGTGAAGATTGCCTTAGGGCTTGAGTGATAAGCCTGAACCACCCATAGGCTTTCTCGACATGCGCCGGCGTTTCGGCGCAGCCTCCCTCAGCCAGCCGCCATGACCCTCGTCAACGCCTCTCACCTCGGAATCGAACGCTTCAGCGGTGATCGCAACAAAGAGAACTGGAGCGTCAGCTCCCAACAGGACAAGGCCAGCCTGGTGCGGGCTGTCTACAGGCAGGTACTGGGCAATCAATACATCATGGACAGCGAAAGGCTCACACAGCCGGAATCGCTGTTCAGGCACAACTTATTGACCGTGCGCGAGTTTGTGCGGCAAGTGGCCAAGAGCGGCCTCTACCGCAGCAAGTTCTTTGAGAACTGTAATCCCTATCATTTCATTGAGCTGAACCACAAGCATCTGCTGGGGCGGGCTCCCAACGACAAAGCAGAAATGCTGCACCACTTCACAATTCTCCAGAACGAAGGTGTTGATGCGGAAATCGATTCCTACATCGACAGCCCTGAGTACCAGCAACGCTTCGGCGAAGAGGTTGTTCCCTTCGTGCATGGCTGGGACTACTCCAGCGGTCAGCAGGGCCGGCAGTTCTCCTGGCTGATGCAGCTCGCCCGTGGCGTGGCCGCCTCGGTGAAGGGCGACACCTCGGGCACCAACTTCCGCCTGGGCAAAGCGCTTCACCAGGATCGGGCCGTGCCGGTGGTGAGCCCTAACGCCAAGGGAGCCGGCTACCAGCCCACCCAGGTGCCGAACGAATCGATCACCAGCATGGCCCGCGGCATCGGCCAGAAGGCTCGGGTGTACCGCATTGAGGTCACCGGGCTCACCAACTACCGCCTGCACAAGCGCGCCAGCACCGCCCGCTTCGTGACCTTCGACAAGATGCTGGAAACCCAGCAGATGATTCACCGCCAGGGCGGCCGCGTGGCCAGCGTGACACCGGTCAACTGAGCCGACTGCAAGGGCGGGGCCAGGCCAGGGGCTCCAGGGGTTGGGGACTGGGAAAAGGGCTGAGGGTGATCACCGCGGTGACCATTCGTAAAGCTGGCTCCCGCTCCCGGCCCCTCTCCCCAACAATGGACAGGTGTTTTGGCCTCCGTGCCTGCAACGCCACCTCAACCGCGGCAGTGACCCACCCCTCACCGCATGCCGGTTGGCTTCCTTTGCAGCCGCAACGCCTGGTGCCCCAACTTCCCCACCGCCCGAAGTCACCCAGAAGCTTCGGGCCATGGAGAGCGCGGGCAGAGCGGAGCTCTCCAGGCTGATCTGGTCAGGCCTGACCCATACCACCACTGTCCGACACTTCGTCGCCAATCAGGAGTTTTACCCATGTTCGACGCCTTCACCAAGGTTGTAGCCCAGGCTGATGCCCGGGGCGAATTCATCAACGCCGGCCAGATTGATGCCCTCGCTGCCATGGTGGCCGAGAGCAACAAGCGCATGGACACGGTGAACCGCATCACCTCCAACGCTTCCAAAATCGTCACCAACGCTGCTCGCGATCTCTTCGATTC